>PNLC01000245.1 GCA_013822885.1 Bradyrhizobium sp. | reverse complement strand
TTCGCCTGGACCCGCATGATCGGCACCATCCCGACCGAGACCGAAGCCGAAAAGGCGCGGGTCGAGAAGATCAAGCAGATGGGCCCGGAGAAGATCGCGCCGGTGTGCGCTTATCTCATGTCCGATGCCGCCAAGGACGTCACCGGACAAATCTTCGGTGTGCGGATGAACGAGATATTCCTGTTCAGCCAGAATCGTCCGATCCGCTCGGTGCAGCGGAGCGAAGGCTGGACGCCGCAGACCATCGCCGAGCACGGCATGCCGGCGCTGAAGGGATCGTTCTACAAGCTCGACCGTTCCGCGGACATCTTCCCCTGGGATCCGATCTGAGGGGGCGAATGGGGAGTGGCGAATAGAGAAGAATTCTATTCGCTACGCGCCATTCGCTACTCACCTCATCCGCTGTTCCGCAACCCCGCCGAAATCCCGTTGATCGTGAGCTGAATCCCGCGCAGCACCTGTTCGTCCGGGTTCTGCGCGCGATGCTCCTTCAGCAGTTCGACCTGCACATGGTTCAGCGGGTCGAGATAGGGGAAGCGGTTGCGGATCGAACGGTCCAGCAACGAGTTGCCCTGCAGCAGCCGCTCGTGCCCCATGATGTCGAGCAGCGTCTCGATGGAAGAATGCCACTCACGCCGGATGCGGCCAAAGATGTTCTCGCGCAATTTCACGTCGGGCACCAGTTCGGCGTAGCGCGAGGCGATCGCAATCGAGCTCTTGGCCAGCACCATGTCCATGTTCGACAGCAGCATGCGGAAGAACGGCCATTCACGATAGAGTTCCTGCAGGAACGGCATGCCGTGCTCCGGATGCTCCGCGATCCAGGTTTCGACCGCGGTGCCAAAACCGTACCAGCCCGGCAGCATCAGCCGGCATTGCGCCCAGCTAAACACCCACGGGATCGCCCGCAGGTCCTCGATCTCGCGGGTCTTCTTGCGCGAGGCCGGACGGCTGCCGATGTTCAGCGTCGCAATTTCGGTGATGACGGTCGAGCCCCAGAAATAATCGGCAAAGCCCTCGGTCTCATAGACCAGGCCGCGATAGGCTTTGAAAGCCAGCGCCGACAGTTCGTCCATCGCGGTCAGATATTCTTTCCGCGGCGCGCTTTGGCGGGGATGCAGCAGGCTCGCCTCAAGCGTCGCGGCAGCGAGGATTTCCAGATTGTTGCGGCCGACTTCAGCGTTGGAATATTTGCTGGAGATGATCTCGCCCTGCTCGGTGATACGGATCTGGCCGTTCACGGCGCCACCCGGCTGCGCGATGATGGCATCATAGCTCGGTCCGCCGCCGCGGCCGACCGATCCGCCGCGGCCGTGGAACAGCCGCAGCCGCACGTGATGACGCTCGAACACCTCGACCAGGCCGATCTCGGCCTTGTAAAGCTCCCAGCCCGAGGTGACGAAGCCGCCGTCCTTGTTGCTGTCGGAATAGCCGAGCATGACCTCCTGAACGCCGCCGCAGCTGTCCACCAGCTTGCGGTAGTCGTGCAGCGACAGCATCCGGTCCATGATGCCGGATGAGGCCTGCAGATCCTCGATGGTCTCGAACAGCGGCACGATATTGATCGCGCTGCGGCCGGACGGATTGACGAGGCCGACCTCCTTCAGCAACACCGCGACCTCCAGCATGTCGGACATGCCCTTGCACATCGAGATGATGCATTGCGAGATCACATCGGCGCCGAATTTTGCGTGGGCCTCGGCGGCGGCGCGGAACAGCGCCAGTTCGCCCAGCGTTTCCTCGCTGTACTTGACGAAGGCCGAACTGAGCGGCCTTGCGCTGCGCAGCTCGTTCATCAGCAGATTGACGCGGGCTTCCTCGCCGAGCGCGAGATAGGACATGCCGGGGATCGCGGCGTCGAACAGTTCGGCGACCGTGCGTTCATGGACGGCCGAATTCTGCCGGATGTCGAGCCGGGCGAGATGGAAGCCGAAGCAATCCACCGCGCGGCGCAACTGCCGCAGCCGCCCGCGCGCAATCACGCCGGAATTATTCGCGATCAGCGAGCGATCGAGAACGTCCAGATCGGCCTTGAACTCCTTCACGCTGGCGTAGGGCGCGGCCTCGCCGACCGGCCGGCGGGTGGTTTCGACCTCCAGCCGCAGCGCGGTCGCGGTCAGGCGGGCATAGATGCCGGAGACCGCCAATCGATAGGGCTCGCCGCTTCGATGCGGCGAGGTGTCCGGCGAGCGCCCGGAAAGTTCGCGCAATTCGTCGGAGACATCGGCAAGATGCGCCGCCAGCGACAGCTCCGAGCCGAGGGCGTGCAACTGCTCCAGATAGAAGTTCATCACCCGGCTCGACTGCAGCCGAAGCGTGCCGCGCATGACGTCGGCGGTCACGAACGGGTTGCCGTCGCGGTCGCCGCCGATCCAGCTTCCCATGGTCAGGAAGGAAGCCAGTTCGCCGGACGCCCCCTCGTCCTGGTTAAGCAGGTCCTCCAGCGCGCAATGCAGCCGCGGCACCTCATGCAGGAAGGTGTAGTCATAGAACGAGAGGCCGTTAGCGACCTCGTCGAGCACCGTCAGCTTGGTCCGGCGCAACAGATTGGTCTGCCACAGCGTCAGCACGGCGCGGCGCAATTGTTCATCGCTGGCGTCGGCTTCCTCCGGCGTCAGTTTCATGCGCTCGCGCCGGTCGAGCAGCGCCGCGATCTCCATCTCGCGGTCCATCGTGCTCTTGCGGCGGACTTCGGTCGGATGCGCCGTCAGCACCGGACTGACCTGCGCGTCCTTGAAGAAGCGCAAGAGATCGGCGGCGCTGAAGCCGGCCGCCTTGGCGTGGGACAGTGTCTGGGCAAGCGTGCTCGCGCGCGGCCCGCCATTGGCGCCCCACCCGCGCATCTGTCGGATGTTGTTCTGGTCCTCGGCGATGTTGGCGAGATGCGAGAAATAGCTGAAGGCGCGAACGATCCGTACGGTGTCGGCGGTCGACATGCTGTCGAGGATGGTTTCCAGTTCCCGCCGCGCCAGGCGGTCCTCATCGCGGTGGAACCGGATCGAGGTCTGCCGGATGCGCTCGACCAGGTCGAATATTTCGGCGCCTTCCTGGTCGCGCACGGTATCGCCGAGAATCCGCCCAAGCAGGCGGATATCGGTCCGTAGCCGCGCGTCTTCCGCGTCTTCGGCGCGATTTGACCGGGCTTCGGTCTCGGTGGGCATGGTCTCGGAAGGCACGATCTGGGAAGACATGGCTGGCACCCTCAGAAACTGCCCGGCATTCCGAGTGTGCAAGTTTTTTGCCGCAGTGCAAGATAAAGATGGAGGTGGCCACGCAACGCTCGTGTCCCGGACGCGCAGCGGCATGCAATGCCGCTACGCAGAGCCGGGACCCACTCTCGGGAGCGCATAGGCCCCGGATCAGCAGCGCAACGCTGGCGCGCTGCGCAGCATCCGGGGCACGAGAGCGCCCCTAAATCCTCCGCCCCGCCCGCTCCCAATACGGATCGCGCAGGCGGCGCTTGAAGATCTTGCCGGAATCTTCGCGCGGCAGGTTCGTCTGGATTTCGATGTGCTTCGGCACCTTGTAGTCTGCCAGCGAGACCTTGAGCTGGGCGCGGACGGAAGCGATGTCCAGCATCACCCCCGGCTGCGGCTCCACCACCGCCATCAGCGCCTCGCCGAACTCCGCGTCGGGGATGCCGAACACAGCACAATCATGCACGCCCGGTATTGCGTGCAGCGCCGCCTCGATCTCGGCGGGGTAGATGTTGACGCCGCCCGAAATCACCATGTCGCGCTTGCGGTCGCAGATGAAGACATAGCCGTCCGCGTCGATATAGCCGACGTCGCCGGAGGTGATGAAGCCGTCGCGATCGATCTCGGCGCGCTTCTCCGGCTTGTTGTGATAGGTGAAGTCCGGGTTGCCGACGATGCGCGAATATATTTCACCGATCTCGCCCTGCGGCAATTCCCTGCCGTCGTCGCTCATGAAGCGCAGCTCCGCCCCCGGGGCAATCTTGCCGACCGTGCCGGGCTTCTTCAACGCATCCTCTGATGTGGCAAAGGTGACGGCGCTGGATTCGGTCGAGCCGTAGAATTCGTAGATGATCGGCCCCCACCATTCGATCATCGCCTGCTTGACGTCGGCGGGGCACGGCGCGGCGGCATGGATGACATGGCGCAGCGAGTACATGTCGTATTTCTTGCGGATCTCCTCCGGCAGCTTCATCAGCCGGATGAACATGGTCGGCACCATGAAGATGGTATCGACCTTCTCGGTATCGATCACCCGCAGGAACTCTTCCGGGTCGAAACGCGGCATGATCACCAGCGCGCCGCCAAGCCGGCCGGCGCGCAGGCCGAACGAGTTCGGCGCGGAATGATAGAGCGGCCCGGGAAGCAGCGCGCGGGCGCCCTGCTTGAGGCCGTAAATCATGGTGCGCAAGCGTTCGCCATTGGCGACCTGCTCGGGCGTCGGCGCATTGCGGCGTACCCCCTTCGGATGGCCTGTCGTGCCCGACGTGTAGATCATGTTCTGCGGCTGCGGCACCGCCGGCCCGTCATAGCGCGGGTATTGCTTGAGCCAGGACTCGAAATCGATCGCGAAATCGGGCGTCGCCAGATGGTCCGGGTTGATCTTGTAGTTGGCGAGAATTTCCGGAGGCGTCGGCACGCTGATCGCAGTGACGCCTTCCGGAATCGCGTCGCGCAATTGATGCAGCATGTCGGCATGCGCGATCAGCACCGCAGTGCCGCAATCCTTCAGCACGTAGTTGATCTCTTCCGGCTTGAAGTGCCAGTTCACGGGCACGCCGTAAGCGCCGAGCCGCATCGCGGCGTAGGCCGCCTCGATGAAGGCAATGTCGTTGCGCATCAGCATGGCGACGCTGTCGCCCTGCTTGACGCCAAGCTTCTGCAACCCGCTGGCGATACGGTCGGCGCGGTCGGCGATCTCGTCATGGCTGCGCCTGCGTGGGCCGCTGATGACGCCGTGGAAAAGTTGGGAGGCTGGCATTATAGCGTTCCGATCTTTCGTCGGTTCCAGGAATGACCTCGATGGTCGTCATTCCGGGATGGTCCGAAGGACCGGACCCGGAATCTCGAGATTCTTAGGTACGCAATTGCGTACCATAGTTCGATGCCTTCGCATTGCCCCGGAATGACGGGAGAATAATCTACCCTGCCTCCGCAAACCGTGGCGCGCGCTTCTCGATATTCGCGCGCACGGCCTCGGTCTGGTTGGCGCTGCCGAGCAACTTCTGCTGCTCGACGGATTCGGCGAGCAGCGCCGGGCCGGGATCGACCGACAGCTTGTTCAGCATGCGCTTGGCGGCGCGGATCGCATCCGGGCTTTTTCCCGCGATTTCGCGCGCAAGTTCGAGCGCCGCGGCCCGCGGGTCGTCGCAGATCCGCGTCGCCAGGCCATAGCTCATCGCTTCCTGCGCCGAGAAGATGCGGCCGGTATAGGTGAGTTCGCGCAGGATGTCGTCGCGCACGAGCGTGGCGAGGATCGGCGTGCCGGCCATGTCGGGCACCAGGCCCCATTTGATCTCCATGATCGACATCCGCGCGTCGGGCGTCAGGAAGCGCATGTCGGCGCCGAGCGCGAGCTGAAACCCGCCACCGAACGCCACGCCCTGGATCGCGGCGATCACGGGCACCGGAAGTTCGCGCCAGCCCCATACCGCCTGTTGCGGGAAATTCGCCAACCCATGCGTGCGTGCAGAGAGATCACGTTTCTCGCCACCGGGGACCCCGTTCCCGCCACTTTCCTTCATCGCGGCGAACCGGCCCATATCGAGGCCGGCGCAGAACGCCCGTCCCTCCCCGGACAATACTACCGCGCGAACCCCTTTTTCATGGGCCAGCCGCTCGGTCGCCGCCACCAGCGCCTCGAACATCGCGGCGTCGAGCGCGTTCATCTTGTCGGCCCGCACCAGTCGGACATCGGCAATGCCGTCCGAAATCGATATCGAGACGCGTTGCTCCATGAGAATTCCTCCACGCTTGATTGCTTGCCGCTTTACAGAACGGCGTTGACGAGATTTAGTCAATCGACCAATTAACAGCAATTCCCTTGGGGGGAAACGATGTTCAACGATCAGCTTCTCGCAGGGCGGCGCATCCTCGTTACCGGTGGCGGCACCGGTCTTGGCAAATCCATGGCCGCACGGTTTCTTCAACTCGGCGCCGAGGTTCATATCTGCGGCCGCCGCAAGATCGTCTGCGACGAGACCGCAACCGAATTGATGGACGAGTACGGCGGGCGCGTGGTCAGCCACGGCGTCGACATCCGCAACGCGATGGCCGTCGACGAGATGATCGAGGCGATCTGGACCTCCGGTCCCCTCACCGATCTCATCAACAATGCCGCCGGCAATTTCATCTCACGGTCGGAAGAGCTTTCGCCCCGCGGCTTCGATGCCGTCGCCAACATCGTCATGCATGGCACGTTCTACGTGACGCATGCGGTGGGCCGGCGCTGGATCGCCGCCAATCTGCCCGGCAACGTGGTATCGATCACGGTGACCTGGGTGCGCAACGGCTCGCCCTATGTGGTGCCGTCGGCGATGAGCAAATCGGCGATTCACGCCATGACCATGTCGCTCGCGGTCGAATGGGGCAAACACGGCATCCGCCTCAACACCATC
>PNLC01000244.1 GCA_013822885.1 Bradyrhizobium sp. | reverse complement strand
GGCGTCATCGTCAACACCTCCTCGACCTCGGGCCTGATCGGCAATTTCGGCCAGACCAATTACGGCGCCGCCAAGGGCGGTATCTGGGGACTGTCGAACGTGCTGGCGATCGAGGGCCGCAAGTACAACATCCGGATCTGGACGCTGGCCCCGGGCGCGCTGACCCGCATGACCGCCGACCTGCCGCGCTACATCGAGAACCCGAAGGCGGCGCTTGGGCCCGATGGCATCGCGCCGGCCGTGCTATACATGGTCAGCGATTTGTCGGGCGACCAGACCGGCAAGGTGCTCGGCGTCTCCGGCCCCCGTGGCGTCCGCGAGATGCGGATGATGGAAATGGAAGGCTGGAAGCCCCCGCACGAGGGCTGGAAGGCGCAGGATATCGTCGCGAATGCCAAGGACATCTTTTTCTCGGAAGAGCAGATCAAGATGGGCGCGCGGCGGTTTTAGGGTTATGTCGTTCCGGGGCGCGTAAGCGAACCCGGAACTCGAGATTCCCCGATGCGCAATTGCGCATCTGAGGTTCGGTGCTTCGCACCGCCCCGGAATGACGAGGAGAGGGAAGGGAAATATCATGAAACTCACCGCCCAGGCCGCAGGCACCTTCGCGATCGCGCCGACGCCGTTTCACGACGACGGCCGCATCGACGAGAAATCGATCGACCGGCTGACCGACTTCTATGCCGAAGTTGGCTGCGATGGCGTCACCGTGCTCGGCATTCTGGGCGAAGCGCCGAAGCTCGATGCGGCAGAGGCCGAGCAGGTCGCGATCCGCTTCGTCAAGCGAGCGAAGAACATGCAGATCATCGTCGGCGTATCGGCGCCCGGATTTGCATCGATGCGCTCGCTGGCGAAGGCGTCGATGGATGCCGGCGCCGCTGGCGTGATGATCGCACCGCCGCCTACCTTGCGCACCGACGACCAGATCACAGGCTATTTCAAGCAGGCGCAGGAAGCGATCGGCGAAGACATTCCGTGGGTGCTGCAGGACTATCCGCTGACGCTCAACGTCATCTTCACCCCTGCCGTGATCCGCAAGATCGTGATGGATTCACCGTCCTGCGTCATGCTCAAGCATGAGGACTGGCCGGGCCTGGAGAAGATCACGACGCTGCGCGGCTTCCAGAAAGACGGCTCGCTGAAACCGATGTCGATCCTGGTCGGCAATGGCGGGCTGTTCCTCGATTTCGAAATGGAGCGCGGCGCGGATGGCGCCATGACCGGCTACGCTTTCCCCGAACTCCTGATCGACGTCGTCAAGCTGTCGAAGGCCGGCAAGCGCGATGCCGCGCACGATCTGTTCGACGCGCATCTGCCGCTGATCCGCTACGAGCAGCAGCCCGGTGCGGGTCTGTCGGTGCGAAAATATGTGTTGCAGAAGCGCGGCATCATCTCTTCCAGTGCGCAGCGCAAGCCCGGCGCGACCATCACGGCCACCGCGAAGGCGGAAGTGGAATATCTGCTGTCGCGGGTGGCGCGCGTCGACCGCCGCGCCAACCTGCAACCGCAATCGAGCGCCGCGGAGTAATCCAATGGCCGAAGCCGTCGCCCCTCGTCCCGCATCCACTATCCTGCTGCTCCGCGACAGCGCGGAACGCAAGGAAGTAGAAGTCTTCATGATGGTTCGCCATTACGAGATCGACTTCAATTCCGGCGCGCTGGTGTTCCCCGGCGGCAGCGTTGACAAGGGCGACAAGGACATCATCGCGACGCCGGCGCTGTTTTCGGGCGGCGAGGGGCTCGACGAGGCCACGCTGAGCTTCCGCATCGCCGCGATCCGCGAGACTTTTGAGGAAAGCGGCATCCTTTTGGCGCGGCCGAGCGGTTCGCAGGCGCTGGTCGAGGCCCGGCGTGCCAGCGAGATCGAGGCGGCGCATCGCGCTGACCTTTGCGACGGCAAGATCAGCTTCCTCAAGATACTCGCCGACAACGGGATGGTGCTGGCGCTCGACGAACTCATGCCCTATGCGCACTGGATCACCCCGGAGGGCATGCCGAAGCGGTTCGATACCTGGTTCTTCCTCGCCGGCGCGCCGCCGGAGCAACTCGGCGCCCATGACGGCAAGGAATCCACCGACTCGATCTGGGTCTCGCCGCGCGAGGCGCTCGAAGGCGGCGAGAGCGGACGCTTCAAGCTGCCGTTCCCGACCACGCGCAACCTGATCAAGCTCGGCAAACAGGACAGCGTGCAGGCCGCCATGGACGACAGCCGCGGCAAATCCATCGTCACGGTGACGCCGGTCATGACCAAAACCAGCACCGGCCGCCAGCTTCGGATCCCGCTTGAGGCGGGCTATGACGGCGACGTGTTCGAAGTCGGCTCGACCGGCTGAAAGTTGCAGGAATACTTCGGCGTCCAGCGAAGTATCATGGCGCTGACAGGCGGTAATGTCCGGTCCTGATATCGATCGGGACGGGGTTACGGACATGGGCGAGGGCGAACAGCAACATCCCAAGATCGCAAGCGAACTGACACTGCTGCTGGTGCTCGCGACGCTGTGGGGCGCCTCCTACACATTTCTGAAGATCGCCGTCGCGACGATCCCGCCGGTCACGCTGATTGCCGGCCGCACGCTGATCGCAGGCCTCCTGCTGGTCGCGATCATGCGCTGGCGCGGAATCAAGATGCCGATGGATGCCGAGAACTGGCGTCGCTTCATGTTCCAGGCCTGCCTCAACAGCGTCATCCCGTGGACCATGGTGGCCTGGGGCACGCGGGCGCTCGACGCCAGCGTCGCTACCATCCTCAATTCGACCGCGCCGATATTCACGTTCATCCTGACATTCGCGATCACCCGCCACGAGGCGGTGACGTCACGCAAGCTGGTCGGCGTCGTCGCGGGGATGGTGGGCATCTGCCTGATCGTCGGCGTGCAGGCGTTGGCGGGACTGGGCGAGCAATTGGCGGCGCAGATCGCCCTGTTGCTGGCTGCGGTCTGTTACGCCGGTGCAGCGATTTTCGGCCGCGCCTTCAGGGATCTCGATCCGATGGCGCCGGCAGCGGGATCGCTGCTCTGCGGTGCCGCGATCCTGATCCCGCTGAGCGTGGTGGTGGATCGGCCATGGACGCTGGCGCCGTCGATGAACTCGTTGCTGGCGCTGCTGGCACTCGCGGTGTTTTCCACGGCGCTCGCCTTCGTGATCTATTTCCGCCTGATCCAGACGCTGGGATCGATCGGCGCCACCGCGCAGGCCTATTTGCGGGTGCCGATCGGCGTCGCGGCGAGCGTGTTTTTTCTCGGCGAGCAACTGTCCTCCACCGCGTGGTTCGGCCTTGCCTGCGTCGTCATCGGCGTCGCCGCGATGACGATTCCAGCGAGGGCGAAGCCGATCGAGGAGGCGGTCTGAGCGGCTCTCGGCCACGACCGGCGTGGAGCGAAGCTCGACATCGGGGGAATACGAAGGCGAGCCAGATTGTGCCCGGTTCCGGCAGCGGCAGCGCCGCCCGCTGGCCGCCAGGCCGGGCGGGGCAAACGCCGGATTGGGGCATCCGGCACTGCAAGCCGGTGGGCCAATTTTGTCCGCTCTCCGGCGGCTTCAGCACGTTCCCAACGGACCGTAATACATCGTATATTGCCGCCCGATTGGAGCCGGCCCCTATACCATGACCTCTGAATTGCCGCCGAATTCGACGCCCAGATCGTTCTCGCTGTCGATCGGCCAACTGACATTCGGCAGCTTCATGCTGGTGCTGGCGGTGATCATGATCACCTCGACCGCCAGCGTCATCGCCATTCGCCATATCGATTCGACCTTCGTGGAACTGCAGCGGTTGCAGAGCGTCGGCGATCTCGCCGAGGACATCGACCGCCGCATGAACGAATTGCGGCTGGCGGCGCGGGATTTCGTGACCGACCCGGGCACCCAGTCGGTCCAGGTCGGGGAGGCGGCCACGGCGCTCAGCGAGGTCCTGAAGAAAACCCGGCTGGAGCTTGCCCCCGAGCAGCAGGACATGATCGACGGCGTCAGCGAGCGCCTGACGACCTACCGCACCGGGATCGAGCGGATTTCCGCGCTGATCAACCGCCGTGCCGAAATGATCGTCGCGCTGCCACCGCTGCGCGAGCGGTTCGACGCCGCCATCGCCCAGACGGCCGATCCCCATACTGCGTCGACATTGTTCCAGACCCAGAGCAGGATCGCCTCGGCGCTGCTGGCGCGCAATCCATCGGCTGCCGAACAGGCCGCGCGAAGCATGCGTGCGATGACGATTACGGAGCCGAACCTCCGCGCCGCGGTCGATGCCTATGCCGAGGCGATCATCGAAATATCGCTCCGCGAGCGGCAGATATCCGACATCGACAAGGAGGTGCTGGGCACCGAGGGACGTCTGATCCAGCGCGTCACGGAACTGTTGCGCGAGGTCAGTGACCGGCGGGGCCGCGTTCTCTCGCGCGAGTTCGCAAGGACGCTGACGGAAGCGAAGTGGCAGAGCATCGTGCTCGGCACCGCCGGCGTCCTGATCGGAATATTCGCGTCGCTGCTGGTGGTCCGCCGCACCGTGCGCCCGCTCGCCTCGATTGCGACTTCGATCCGTGCGGTGGCCGGCGGCGAAAAGAGCGCTTCGATCCCGGCGACCGACGTCGACAACGAGATCGGCGACATCGCCCGGGCCGCCGAAGTGTTCCGGCAGACGCTGGTCGATGCCGACACGGCGCGCGAGGCGGCGGTGCGCGCGCTCGCCGAACAGCGCCTCGCCGAGGAAAGCTATCGCAAGCTGTTCGAAGCCTCGGTCGACGGAATCTACGTCACGACGCCCGGCGGCGCGCTGCTCAATGCCAACCCGGCGCTGGCGCGGATGATGGGCTACGCCACGCCGCAGGATCTGATCAACGGCATCGGCGACATCGCCGATACGATCTACGTCCACGCCGCGGCGCGGGCCGAATACGAGCGGCTGATGCAACGTGACGGCATGGTCCGCGAGTTCGAGTATCAGGTTCGCACGCGCACCGATGCGGTGCTCTGGCTCTCCGACAGCGCCAGCGCCGTGCGAAATGACGCCGGCGAAATCGTCCGCTACGAGGGAACGGTACGCGACATCACCGATCAGAAACGGGCCGAAGACGCGATCGCCGAAGGCCGGCGTTTGCTGCAGATGGTCATCGACACCGTGCCTGCGGTCATCAACGTGAAGGACAAGGAGCTTCGATACGTCCTGATGAACCGCTACATGTCCGGCATTTTCGGGGTGGAGCCGGGGGACGCGATCGGTCGCACCACTGCCGAACTGATGTCGCGCTACGGCGCGGCGAAGACCGACGAGCCGGACAAGCGGATTCTGGCGGTCGGCAAGGAACTCGGATTTTACGAGGAGGAGTACAGGGATTCGGCCGGCCAGATGCGCCAATGGCTGGTGAACAAGCTGCCGATCCTGGATGGGTCGGGCGAGATCGAGAACATCGTCACCGTCGCGCTCGACATCGGCGAGCGCAAGCGCGTCGAATTCGAGATGCGCAAGGCCAAGGATGCGGCGGAAGCGGCACTGCGAAACCTGCGGGAAACCCAGAATTCGCTGATCGAGGCCGAGAAGCTCGCAGCCCTCGGACGGCTGGTCGCGGGCGTCGCGCACGAGGTCAACAATCCCGTCGGCATCAGCCTGACGGTCGCGTCGTCGCTGGAGCGCAAGACGGCGAATTTCAGGGCCGAGGTCGCGCGCGGCGAATTGCGGCGCTCCAGCCTGAACGATTTTCTCGAAAGCAGCCGCGATGCGTCGTCGCAACTGGTCGCCAACCTCAACCGCGCGGCCGAACTGATCCAGTCGTTCAAGCAGGTCGCTGCCGACCGCAACTACTCGGACCAGCGCAGCTTCGATCTCGGCGATCTCACCGAGCAGGTGGTGATGAGCCTGCGGCCGGGCCTGCGCAAGCACAACCTGACGCTCAATGTCGAGTGCCAGCCCAATCTGATGATGAACAGCTATCCCGGCCCTTATGGTCAGGTGCTGACCAACCTGTTCCTGAATTCGGTGGCGCATGCGTTCCCGGACGGCAAGCCGGGCACGGTCGACATCCAGGTTCGCGAGTCCGGCAAGAACAATGTCGAGGTGATCTTTGCCGACAACGGATGCGGCATGAGCCTCGACGTTCGCCGCCGCGCATTCGATCCGTTCTTCACGACGCGGCGCGACCAGGGCGGCACCGGACTTGGCCTGCATATCGTCTACAGCATCGTCACCAACCGCCTCGGCGGGCGGCTCGACCTCGATTCCGCGCCGGGCGGCGGCACGCGCATCCAGATGATCCTGCCGCGCACCGCGCCGCTCGAGCAGGCGGCGGAATAGGCGAACGTCGGACCTTGTGCGCTAGTTGATATCCGCGAGCTTGTGCAGTGTTGCGCCGAAGATCTGGCTGGCTTTGCCGACAAGCGCCGTTCCGTTCATGGTGCCGCGCGTATCGGTGAAGGTGCCGGAGAGGCCGATGCCGACGGGATTGGGGCCGCCGAACAGCGGATTGGCGTCGTCGCGGGGGGTGGTGTGACGCTGCACCAGCACCTCGCCCTTGAAAGTGTCGCCCTTCACGGTGTAGCTGCCGGTGTAGAACAGGTAGGCGTCGCCGCCGAGGATCTGGCCGTCGCGGAACAGAATCACACCACTGCCCTTGCC
>PNLC01000243.1 GCA_013822885.1 Bradyrhizobium sp. | reverse complement strand
TCCATCACAAGTCCTGACACGGAACCGGCCGGATCGGCGTGGCTCTTTTTAGAGCCTTTCCAGCTTTGATGTCTACGCGAAATCCCACATTTGGGCGGGCCTCCGGGATGCACCGGAGGCGGGGTAAATCTTGATCTCGATCAACGCGCTAGGAGCGTTTTCGGTTCGGGTATTTTCGCCGCGCAGCCGAAGCCGTGAACCGCCGACGGGGCGACGCAAATCGGCTATAGCGTTTTCGAGCGAAGTGGATACCGGTTCGCGTGAAGAAACGCGTCGAAACTCTAGACGTCCAATTGCCTGATGGCGCGATTGGCGGCGATGAGGGCGTCTTCTTCGGACTTGCTGTCTTCCGCCGTCACAAAGCCCCGGATCGCCGCGCCTCGCATGATCGTGGCGGGCGGAACAATCGGCGTCATGTTGGCGCGCCAAAGTCCGGGTTGTCGCTGAAAGGTAACGATTCTGTAGTCAGACGCTTTGGCCATTGCAGTCCTTTTGGCAGTCTTTTGCGGTCGTCGCTTCGCGCCAGCGGCGCCAAAGCGGAACGATCGCGCTTTTCCGAGGGGTTCAACAACCGCGACAGATGTTCTTCAGTTTGGCGGCGGTTCGGGCGTCCTCCGCGAGGAAGGGGTCCTTGTATTCAGGTCGCGAGGCGGCTTTTTCAACCGCTTTGGGCTTTTCTATTTTCGGAGGCGACGCGGCGTCGTAGCAGGCGAGCCGCGCGCTCGTGCTTTCGACCGCGCGGCACTCCTGGCCTGCGGCGAGCGCGCTCGGTGCGAAGGCGCACAGCGCCAATACGGCGGCAACCGTTTTCATCCATTCTCCTTTTGCGGGCGGCATTGCCTGAGGGCCAGGAAGTCACATCGATGAATAGCGAACCGCGCTTTTCAGCGCGTCATCGATCTCGTCAGCCAATTCGGCCTCACCGATCTCGTGAAGCGCAGACGCCATCGTCGATGCCTGCACCGCACTCATCGAAAGCGGCTCGCTTGTCTCGTAGCTGAACTTGATGCGCCAAATTCCTCCGGGGTTGCGATGCGGCTCGACGAGCAACGCTGGGAGATCAGGCAATCCGTTCTCAAAAAGCAAGGCCGACCGCGTCAACATGGCGGCATCGAATCAGGGCCGCGGTCATGTAAAACTTGAACACGGAAAGGCGTTTGGCGGGGCGTCAGAACTAGCATGCCGCGACCGTGCGCCCATTTGGGCGCAATAGCTACGGTTAGTTTGGAGCCTTTCTCTCAGCATTTTCGCCGCCGTCGAAATTCCGGTAGCCGCGCAACAGCGCCGCCGGCGGCGAAGCGCTACTCGCATCGGCCTCCTGATTCAGCCTGTCGCTATCAGGTGGTCCGGAACCGCAGCACGCCGTCGGTCACTTCGGAGGTCAGGCGGCCTTCGTTGATCATGTAGTTGACGTGGGCGATCAATTCGCCAGAAGCGAAGCCCATCTGGTGCACATCGAGCGGGTATTTGTTGAACACCACCGGCACCAGTTGCCGGGAGGTCTGCGAGACGTCGCGGCAGGCTTCCGCGATCAGGCGGCAGCGGTCCTCGTGATGGTCGGCAAGCTGCTTGATGCGGGTCTTAAGGCCGTAGAACGGCACGCCGTGACCGGGCAGCACCATGACGTCGTAGGGCAGGGTGGTGGTCAGGCTGGCGAGCGAGGCCAGATATTCGCCGAGCGAGTTCTGCTCGGGCTCGACTGCCCAGACGCTGACATTGGGCGAGATCTTGCTCAGGACCTGGTCGGCGGAGAGAAACAGCTTGTCGGCGGCGCAATACAGCATGACCTGGTCAAGGGCGTGGCCACCGCCGGTGATGACCTTGAAGCGGCGCGTGCCGATCGCGACCTCGTCGCCATGGGAGATGCGGTGGTAGACCGGCGGCAGCACCGAGACCCGTTTCAAATAATCCTGGCCGCGGCCAAGCAGTTTGTCGGTCAGGTCCTCGTCCATGCCGTGACGGCGGAAGAACAGCCGCTGCGCGTTTTTCCGCTCTTCGGTGCCGCGGTTCTGGTGATAGACCGATTGCAGATACTCGACCTGCGACATCTGCAGCGGGCAGCCGAAACGCTCGACGATCCACCCTGCGAGGCCGACATGGTCGGGATGCGAATGGGTGACGATCAGACGTGTGACCTTCACGTGCCGGAGCGGTCCCTCGAACAACGTGGTCCAGGCCGCGATGGTTTCCTCATTGCCGAACCCGGAATCGACCACCGCCCAGCCGTCCCCGTCAGCGAGCAGGTAGATGTTCACGTGATTGAGCCGGAACGGCAATTTCAGCCGCACCCACAGTACGCCCGGCATCACCTCGACGACCTGATCATGGCCGGGGTGAGTTTCCCAGGGGTATCGGAGTGCCTCGGCGGAGGACTGAACCGTGTCGGTTTTGGAATGCATGCTACCGACTTAGCGGTAGAGGCTTCGCGGCGCTAGCCGAAAAAAGTCTTGGCCGTCATTCCGGGGCGGTGCGTCAGCATCGAACCCGGAATCTCGAGATTCTCAGGGGCGCTAGGGCGCCCCGTAGTTCTGTGCTTCGCACAGCCCCGGAATGACCGTCTCAGGATTACGCCGCCCGGATATTCGACAGGAACGCGTCGATTTCGGCGCGCAGCACGTCGGCCTCGCGGCGCAGGGCGTCGGAGGCGGTCAGCACCTGGCCGGCCGCGGTTCCGGCCTGCGTCGCGGCGCTGGAGACGCCGACGATGTTGCTGGAGACCTCACCGGTGCCGCCGGCGGCATGCTGGATGTTGCGGGCGATTTCGCGCGTCGCCGCACCCTGCTCCTCGACGGCTGCTGCGATCGCGGTGGTGACCTCGTTGATCTCGCTGATCGTGGTGCTGATGTTCCTGATCGCGCCGACCGCCGATGTCGTCACGGTCTGCATGCTGACGATCTGCTGGCGGATCTCGTCGGTGGCTTTCGCGGTCTGGTTGGCGAGGCTCTTCACTTCCGAGGCGACCACGGCGAATCCGCGGCCGGCGTCGCCGGCGCGTGCGGCTTCGATGGTGGCGTTCAGCGCCAGCAGGTTGGTCTGCGAGGCGATGGTCTGGATCAGGTCGACCACGACGCTGATTCGGGCGGCGTTATCCGCCAGTCCCTGCATGGTGGAATCGGTCTCGCCGGCTTCGGCCACGGCCTTGCGGGCGATTTCCGACGAGTTCACGACCTGGCGGCCGATTTCCGCGATCGAGGAAGACAGTTCCTCGGTGCCCGACGAAACGGTCTGCACGTTGACCGAGGTCTCCTCGGCGGCCGACGCCACCGCGCTGACCAGCGCGCTGGACTGATCAGCGGTTGCCGACATGCTTTGCGCGGTCGACTGCATCGAACCCGCCGCCGTCTGCAGGCTGTCCAGTGCGGTGCGAACGGTGGCTTCGAACTCGACGATACGCTCTTCCATGCGGGAGGCGCGCTCGGCCTTGACGACGCGGTCCTTGTCCTGCTCGGCGGACAGCGCGCGGCTCTGGATCATGCTCTCGCGGAACACCAACAGCGAGTTTGCCATTTCCGCGATCTCGTCCCGCGCACGGGTCTGATAGATCTCCGCTTCGAGGTCGCCGCTCGACAACAGCTGCATCGAGCGCTGCAGGCCGCTGATCCGACGCAGGATGTTGCGGCCGACATAGAGCCAGACGAACAGGATCGAGCCGAGCAGCGTCGCCACGCCGAGACCGAGCATGGCCATGGTCGCGAACGAGATCTCCTGACGTGCCCTTAAGGTCGAGGCGTCGGTTTCCTTCTGCACGCCGTCGACCAGCTGCTGAACGCTGATACCGAGCCCGACATTGAGCTTGCGGGTTTCTTCCAGAATGGTCTGGCCGTAATCGTCCGCGTCCAGCTCCTGCTGGCGGACCTTGAAGACACCGGTCTTGCCGTCGCCCAGCGCCAGCAGGTTCAGCGTCGCGGCCTTGACCGCCCGCATCGCCGTGGTGTTGGGAAGCTTGTCGGCATTAGACTTCACGCGCGCCTGCGCGGTGCGGAAATCCTTGGCGATGGCCTCCAGCGTCTCGCTGTTGTTGGTCGACAGTGCGGCGATCATGTCGAATGCGATCATGTTGCCGCTGGCGGCGATGTCGCCGAGCTGGTCGGCGGCCCTGTGTCCCTTGATGGCGTCGTCCTGGGAGAAGCTGCCGGCGGCGTAGATGCTCTGCAGTTCGGTTTGGGCATCGAGCGCCGCTGGGCCGGCGGCGGCGATGAAGCGCCGCTGCGCCTTGCGCACCGCGTCGTACAGCTTCTCGTGCTGGGCTGCGAGTTCGAGCCGCTCGCGTGCGGCAGAGCCCAGGCTCTTGATCATGTCGTCGATGTTCTTGACGTTCTCGGTGAGCGCCGCGACGACCGCCTTGTCGGCGCCGAGTTCGACGATCTCGCCGAGCTTCTGCAGCGCGATCGTCTGGGTTTCCTTCATCTTTTTGGTGCGGTCGGCCAACGCCTCTTCGCTGCGCGCGGCGAGCAGCGCCGGCCCCTGGTTGGCGAGGCTCGTGCTCTGCGCCGAGAGCTGCAGGCTGGCGGCGAGGCGGGGAATGTCGCGCCCGCTCAGGTCGCCCATGGTGCCGCCGAGGCGTCCGAGCATCAGCCCGGCGCCTGCGCTGATGATGATCGCCATGCCGGCGATGACGGCGAAGGCGGCGAAGAGACTGCCCCTGACACCGAAGCCCTTGCGTCCTGGTTTGCTGATCTTGAAGGCCATTTGTCTACCGCCCCGTCTGCGCTACCTTGGGATGTTTCCTCGCGCGGCAGTATCGTGGTACCCGGTTAACAAGTTGGGAAAAGTGAAGCCTTTTTGACGTTTATTTGGTGCGAGGCGCCCGAATTTTGCAGATTTTCCGTATATCGGAAAATAAAAAGGCCGGCGAAACCGCCGGCCCTCCGCAATCCAGAATTGAAAGATGCTCAGTAGCGCGCGACCGCCGGCCCGCCGCCGAAGCTGAAGCGATAGTTAACACCAACCTTGAAGGTGTGTTCGTCGAAGCGGAAGTTGCCGAACGGCACCAGCGGCCCCGGGCTCACGAAGTGCGTGCTGCCGAAATCGTAATACATGTACTCGCCCTTGGCCGACCAGTTCGGGGCGAACATGTATTCGAGGCCGGCACCGACGGTGTAGCCGTTGCGATGGTTGCCATCGAGGATGAACGCGACCGGAACGCCGGCGAAGGTCAGCGTGTCGCGGTTGTCGGAATAGGCATAACCGCCTTTGACGTAGACCAGGCCCTGGCCCCAGGTGTAGCCGAAGCGGCCGGTGATCGAGCCGATCCCGCGCTGGTTGCTGGTATAGACGAAGCCGCCGGGGAAGGCCGCGTTGAGGCCGCCATTGCCGAGCCAGCTATACTGGCCCTCCAGGCCGACCACCCAGCTCGGCGCGAACTGCAAGTCGGCGCCAGCCTGCACGCCGCCGAGGACGCGAGCGCTGTAATCGCTGAGCACGAGGCCGCTGAAATCGTTGCTGCCGTTGAAGGCGCCGCCGACATGGCCGCCGATATAGAAGCCGGTCCAGCTCAAGGGCGGGGGAGCAAAGGCAGGTGCCTTGTTGTAGTAGCGCCCGCCGAGATCGGCGCCGAGCGCCGGCGAGGCGGCGCCGACGGTTGCGAGGGCCGCAAGGGCGAGCAGGAACTTCTTCATGTGCTTGGTCTCCGAAAAACCGTTTCGGCGACCGGGTGCGGGGCCGCCTTCCAAGGCGACGCAAATAGACGGCTTTTGTCTAAAATGCTGTCACTTCGGGGAGACAGCGACCGGCAACCCAACCCATTGGCAAACAAACGATTTTTGTGCTTAATGAAGGCCTAATCAAAGGTAAGCAAAGGCTTAATTTCATCCCTCCTCGAAGACCTGGTGGAAAGCTTTCCTTAACCGATGCGGCGTCGCACGTCGCTGCGCATCTGTTCGCGAAAAGCCTGCCGGCGGGCGGGCCGCTCCTTCACCGGGACGTCGTGGCGATCGAACACGTTGAACATTTCGAGGATCGGGTAGCGGTCGCTGGCCATCGCCAGGATGCGGAGGAATTCCGCGACGGGCCCGATTGGCCCGGTCACCTCCCATTTGCGGATGGTGTCGGCGCCGTCACCTGGCGGCAGGCCGCAGAGTTTCGCCATGTCGGCGACCGACAGCGGCTGGCCGATGGCCTCGCCGAGATGGCTGCGAAGTTTCTTCAATTCCGGGCCGGTCACGGATTCTCCGTATGAAATAGCATCTGTGAAGTACGTCACACACAGTGCCTGGGGTCCAAGCTATACGCGACGCAACTGGTTCCTGATGAGGAGGCAACCATGCGTCGTTTACTTGAAAGCCTCATGCCCGACGAGCGCCAGATTTACTGGAGATGGGTCGCAGGCATGTTTGCACTCTACGTCGTGCTGATGGGCACGGCGGCAACGCTGTTCGTCAATCACGAACCAGCGCGCAAGCTCGCGCGCGAACCCATGCTCGCGCACGAACCCGTCGCGACTGTGGCAACCGACCGCTCCATTACCCCGGTCTCGTCCACCGTGCGGCAGGCCGCGCGCGATTGAGGTTGGCGGTCGGCGCTCAGACGCCGATCGCATTGCGGGCCACCACGTCGCGATAAAACGCGGCACTGAGCTTGGGGGTCCGGCGCTGCGTCGCAAAGTCGACATGGTAGATGCCGAAGCGCTTTTCGT
>PNLC01000242.1 GCA_013822885.1 Bradyrhizobium sp. | reverse complement strand
AAGCTCGAATGCGGCGTCGACGGCGTCGGCACGCTGAAGGTGAACATCGGCAATCCGGAATAGCGTTGGAATGGCTGCGTTGGACGGCACCGCGGGTGCACAGAATTCACCGGGAAGTACAGCCCTCGACGCAAGCCTGCGCGCGGCCGTCGAGCGCAAGGACGTGCCGGGGGTGGTCGCGCTGGTCACCGATCGCGAGCGCGTGCTTTATCAGGGCGCCTTCGGCGTCGCCGATGTTGAGACCGAACGTCCGCTCACGTCAGACGCGCTGTTTCGTATCGCCTCGATGACCAAGCCGGTCACCTCGCTGGCCTTGATGCAACTGGTCGAGCAAGGCCGCATCGGTCTCGACGACCCGGGCGAAAAATACCTGCCTAAGCTTGCGGGACTACAGGTGTTCGAATCGTTCGACGCGGCGAGTGGAGCCTACGTGCTGCGCCCGGCATCGAGACCGGCGACAGTCAGGCACTTCCTGACGCACACGTCGGGATTGGCCTATCCGTTCACCAGCACGATCTGGCGCGATTTCGAGCCCCGCCCCGGCGAAAATTATCCGTTCGGCCCACCACTGCTGTTCGATCCAGGCGAGCGCTGGATGTACAGCACCAGCACCGATGCCGTCGGCGAACTGGTCGAAGTGGTGTCCGGCCAGAAGCTCGAGGATTATTTCCGTCAGCACATCTTTGCCCCGCTCAAGATGGACGACACCTCCTACAACGTGCCGGAGGCAAAAGGGCCGCGGCTCGTCGCGCAACAGCAGCGCGGCGGCACACGCATGGACGGCGACGTCGAACTGCAGAAGCCGCAGCCCGGGCTCACCATCGCGGCGCCGATCGGCGGCGGCGGCCTCGTGTCGACCGCCGACGACTACGGGCGCTTCGTGCGCATGCTGCTCAACGGCGGAACGCTTGACGGCGTTCGCGTGCTCAAGGCCGAGACGGTGGCGCTGATGGGCCAGAACCACATCGGCGCGATCACGGTCCCTGCGCTCAAGTCCGCGCTGCCGCGCAGCGCCGACTTCACCTTCATCGCCGACGGCCGCGACAAATGGGGGCTCGGCTTCCTCATCACCGCCGACCAGGAGCCGGGGAAGCGCTCCCCCGGCAGCCTGAGTTGGGGCGGCATCAACAACACCTATTTCTGGATCGACCCCGCCCGCGGCATCGCCGGCGTGATCATGATGCAATACCTGCCGTTCGCCGACGCCAGGGCGCTGGCCACCTACGACACCTTCGAGCGCGGCGCCTACCGGCTCGTCAACGGCGAGCGGTAAAAATCTCGCCGCGTGATGTTGCGATGTCTGGCCGGCTTCATGCCGGCCAGCTCCTCTCCGATCTGTGCGCTCCGTCACATACCTGCCGCCTCGTCTGTTGGACCTTCGCGACGTTCCCTTGACCCAGAATGGGCGCTTGGGACCTCAAGGAGGTTCTGATGACGAAGCATCGCAGGATTACCGGGTTCGTGGCCATCGCCCTACTCGCTGTCGCCACTACCGCCATCAGCAAGCGACCGCACCCGGCCGACGGTGCCGGGTACTCGAAAGCCTCCACGGTTGACGCGAGCGAACCCGCGGCTGCGAATTTTGACGAACGCTGGTCCGCGATAGCTGCCTTGACGCCCAGTGAGCCGTCAGGGCCGCAATGATTGCTGGCGTCCAGGCGCTCAAATTATCGGTGCGGCATGCACCGATACATCCACATGAAGTCCGCTCGGATCGTCCGCATTGCCGACGAAGCCGCCCGATATCGGGCTGGCCTGCTCCGCCTCCCGGGTCACGCCGACGCGGATCAGGTTGGCGCCGGCAATCAGGCCATTGGTCGGATCATACTCGGTCCAGCCGGCGCCTGGCAGATAGACGCTGCACCAGGCGTGCGTACTGCCGCCGCCCACGGTCGTGCCCGAGGAGTCGTCGTACAGGTAGCCGGTGACAAAACGCGTGGCGAGGCCGAAGCTGCGCAGCGCCTCCATCATCAGCACGGCAAAATCGCGACAGGTGCCGGAGCCGAGCGCAACGGTCTGCGCGGCCGTCTGCGTGCCCTCCTCGTAGCGCGCGTTGTAGCGAAACTCCTTCTTGATAGCGTGCGTCATCGCTTCCAGCACGCGCAGCGTCTGCCTGCCCTCCACCTCCGACGCAACACGGCGGGCCCAGGCGTCAACCTTTCGTTCGGGGTCCGGCATCTGGCGTTCGGCGAGGCGCGCGAGATCGGGAATCTCGTGAGCGGCGTAGGAAAACGGGAACGCCTCGGCGGTCGCGTCGAGGCTGAAGACCGGAAGCGGCTGGCCATCGGGGTGATGCGTCATGTCGAGCGTCGACACGATGCTGAGCCGTTTGGTCCTGAGCGCTTCCGGCCATTCGAGGTAGCAGATGGAGTTGTTGAAGACGTCGTGCTTCCAGTAGACCGCCTTCGGCTCGGGCTCGACCTTCAGCGTCGCGCTGTGCAGGCGAAGATCGTGACTCTCGTCCGGCCGCACCATCAACTTGTGCCGCAGCAGGCCTACCGGGTTGCGGTAGGTATATTCGGTGGTGTGCACGATACCGATTTTTGCCATACGAGCCTCCTCCGACCGGATTGACTTCGTTGGACCGGCCGGGCTCGATGGTCCGAGCGCCGGACACCCCCTACGATGGACAACGGTAGCGATGTTGCAGATCGGTGGCTAGGTGCCGCCACCGATGGAAAGAAATATGATGAGCCTCGATCTCGTCCTCATCCTGCTGATGCTCGCGGCCGCGATCGCGATGTTCGTCGTCAACCGACCGCGCATGGACGCCGTTGCGCTGCTCGTGATGGTCGCGATGCCCTTTACCGGCGTCATTACCATGAACGAAGCGCTGGCGGGGTTTGCCGATTCATCGATCATCCTGATCGCCGCGCTCTTCGTCATCGGCGAAGGCCTCGTGCGGACCGGCGTGGCGCGACGGCTCGGCGATTGGCTTGATGCTACGGCCGGCAGCAGCGAGAACCGTCTGCTCGTTTTGCTGATGGCGGCCGTGGGCGGCCTCGGCTCCCTAATGAGTTCGACCGCCGTCGTCGCCATCTTCATCCCGGTGGTGCTGCGCATCTCGCAAAATCGCGGCATGTCGCCAGGCCGGCTGATGATGCCGCTGAGTTTCGCCGCGCTGATCAGCGGCATGCTGACACTGGTGGCGACGGCGCCCAATCTGGTGGTGAACGCCGAACTGATCCGGCAGGGTGCGCAGGGGTTCAACTTTTTCAGCTTTACCCCGTTCGGGCTGCCGCTGCTCGCGCTCGGCATCATCTATATGCTCTTCGCGCGCGGCCTGCTCCCCGGGAAGAGTTCGCCGGCCGCCGCGGACCGCCGCCCCCGGCTTGCGCGCTGGATCGAGCAATATGGCCTCGCCGATCGCGAGAGGCGCGGCCGCGTCAGTACCGGATCGGCGCTGGTCGGCAAGCGCCTCGACGAACTATCGCTCCGCGCCGCAGGCGTGAACCTGCTGGCCATCGAGCGCGGGACCGGGTTTGCGGCCAGCGTGATCCCTCCAAACGCACAGACGGAGCTACAGGCCGGCGACGTGCTGCTCGCCGATGTGGACATCGCGAACGACGGCGCCAACAAACAGTGGCAGTCCCTAAGCCTCGAGCCACGGCCGCTCGGCGAGATCGGCAACTACTTCGCCGACCGCTCGCAGGAAATCGGCGCGGCGGAGGTCATCCTGCCGGCCGAATCCGCGCTGGTCGGCCAGACCGTGCGCGAGGCCCGGCTTCGCTCGGAATACGGCCTCACCGTCATCGGGTTGCGGCACGGCAACAAGGTGGTCATGCACGACCTGCTGGAAGAAACGCTGAAGATCGGAGATACCCTGCTGCTGATCGGCTTCTGGTCCGACATCCGGGATCTCCAGTCCCACACCGAGGACGTGGTCGTCCTGAACATGCCGCTTGAACTGGAGGAAGTTCTTCCCGCGGCCCGGCGGGCGCCGCATGCGCTGGCCGTGCTCGGACTGGTGGTCGTGCTGATGGTAAGCGGTTGGGTGCCGAACGTGCAGGCCGCGCTGATCGGCTGTTTGCTGATGGGGCTTCTGGGCTGCGTCGATTTCAACAGCGCCTATCGCTCCATCAGCTGGAAGACCCTGATCCTGATCGTCGGCATGCTGCCGTTCTCGCTGGCGTTGCAGCGGACGGGAGGCGTCGATCTTGCTGCCGACGCAGTCGTCGGCCTGGTTGGAGGCGCCGCGCCGCGCTTGGTATTGGCGACATTGTTTGTCATCACCGCGGCGCTGGGCCTGTTCATCTCCAATACGGCAACCGCGGTCCTGATGGCGCCGGTGGCGCTGGCCATCGCCAAGGATCTCGGAGCCTCGCCCTATCCGTTCGCGATGATCATCGCGCTGGCGGCATCCACGGCTTTCATGACGCCGATCTCCTCGCCGGTAAACACGCTGGTGGTGGGCCCCGGGCAATATAGCTTCGGCGATTTCGTCAAGGTGGGCACGCCGTTTGCGATCATTGCCGCGATCGTGAGCGTAGTGCTCGTTCCAATTTTTCTTCCGTTTTAGAGCCAGGCGGCAGGTCTTTATTTGTCGCTTTTAGCTGGCGGCCCGTCGCCGCAATCGGCCCCACTCTGCTGCGGATAACGAACTGCGTGAATGACGTGCTGCCGTAGAAAGGCGGCTCAAAACTCCGATCGAGGATGCGGATTGAGTTGTCCTGGGCGTGATGCAGCGAGCGCATCGGATCAAGCTGCATCGCCGCCAGGATCGTTCCTTTTTGCTTCTGCCGCCAACCGGCCGGTTAACCTTGTAAGCTTGGCCGCTTGCGCCAGTTGATACAACTCCGCCGCAAGCTTGTCGTCGCGTTCAAACTTTGCACTGAGTTGGGCGATGTCGATGTAGTGCTTGCGGCAATAGTCTATTTTCACGGCGTCGAAGTCTTGCGGTTCGGGATTGATTGATCGGCCTCGCGGGGCATCTACCAACAAGCCTTTTTGGCGCAAACTGCTTGCTTTGTCGTGCACGGCTTTGCGCGGGCGTTGCAGGCGCTTGGCGATCTGCGCGGCCGATACCGTCGGCCAGAGGCCGACAAGCTCATTGATTTCAGCATGAGTCCAGCGGGGAGACATGCGGGCCTCCTCGGTCATGACGGCGCGGCTATACTGCCCCGCTTATATATCGTTTCCATGACCAGATACCGTCCGCAGCCTAAAATCCGAACTGCCCCGCAATAAAGCGGGCACCAAGTGCCTGAAGCCGAAATTTGACGCGTTTTCAGATCGTAAGCCGCCATTGACCGCCAAGCGGCCATATCGCCGCCGCGCTGGACTAGTGACGTCCCCTGTGGGTCAAACTCGGGCCTCGCACCGTCACCGAACTAAGATCGAGACGCTGGCGTATTGACGGGGTGATACTTGAATTCCGGCGACAAAACCAGCCGATAGGCCCTTAACTTGCCATCCTGCCATGACTCAAGAAATTGGCCGCAGACCGCACAATCAGCCCGACCCGGCCGTCCAACCAGCAAGCTTGATTCCGCGACCTCGTAAGCCGCCGCGCACGATGGGCAAGTCAGATCTGATATCCTCATTGGACAATCTACTATATTTGCAGCAGCAACGTTTTCAGGCGAACCTCGACGCCGACAACGCTACGTTTGAGACTTGCGGCCGTGCTCGCAGCAAATGTTCAAAATGGCCCTGATCTCGGCGTTGTCGAAAAGATCTGGAGCGCGACGGTACCCTGCCTCAACGAGTTTCTCCTGGATGCCTTTCCAGTCACGCTCCTTACCAGAGCGAGCCAGCTTCACGGCTGCCTGATAGACCTCCAGCTTTTTTTCCTGCGCATATTCGAACGAATACCTGACTTCTACTGGGATACATCGAATAGCTAAGGTGCCGCTCGGCACGAGCGAAACTGCCGCTGATATGCCATGGCAAATAATCATCTCGCGACCTTTGACCTAGATCAATGCCGCTTTGCGACGCATTTCCGTTCCGGGTCAAAAAGCGGCTTCGAAAAAGCCAACCGGGCTGCTGTTTCGCTCTCGACCGCGGAGATTGCTTATCCCGCCTGTGATGTCCGATAAAAGCCATCTTCAGGCTCGTGCACTGCAGCAGAGGGGATCGTCGATCGCTGGACACTCTCCGCAGCTCCCTGGTTGCAGTATCGCCAAAACTGACGCAGATTTCGGGTAACGTCGAAGGTCAAGCGGCGAATGTCAAAACAGGGAGGCGACCATGATCAAGGTAAGCGTTATGTATCCCAATACGCAGGGCGCGCGCTTCGACCATACGTACTACAAGGACAAGCATATGCCGCTCGTGAAGGCCCGCATGGGCGATGCCTGCAAGTTCTACACGATCGACAAGGGCCTCGCGGGTGGAGCGCCCGGCGCTCCCGCGACCTATGTCGGAATGTGTCACATCTACTGCGACTCCGTCGAGGCCTTCCAGAATGGTTTTGGACCGCATGCCAAGGAGATCATGGGAGACATTCCCAACTATACGGATCTGTCTCCGGTGATTCAGATCAGCGAAGTCGTCGTCGGCCAATAGCTCGACGCCCACCTCCTTTCGCGCGTGTACGCGATGGACGCTCTGCCCAGCATCGTCGTCGCGATACAGCGCGAGGGGAGCAAGCGCGTTTCCGATTGCCTGTCGAGGCTGGGCAAGAATCCGATTTTTGAGA
>PNLC01000241.1 GCA_013822885.1 Bradyrhizobium sp. | reverse complement strand
TTATCCGAAGCTCGCGCAATTGTGGTGGCAGAACATCGGCGATGCGTCGTCCGGTGCGAAGACGCCGCAGCAGGCGATGGATGCGCTGGCCGCAGCCCAGGACTCGGTGCTCGAGCGTCTCGAGAAGTCCGGCGTGCAGGGTGCCTGCGGGCCGAAGATGAACAAGAAGGAAACGGCGGAGTTCTGGTTCGCCAAGTCCGAAAAGGACGGCAACGTCGCTCCCCAGCGCAAGCTGGCGAACGAAAAGCCGAAGGGCGAAACCGTCGACTACGACACGCTGGTGAAGTCGTGGCCCGCCACGCCTCCGAAGCGCGCGGAAGCGAAGTAAAACTTCGCAATCAAGAGTGATGCACAAACTGAAGGCCGGGAGCGATCCCGGCCTTTTTTCTTGCTGTCGCCGTCATTTACTCGGCTGTCATCGTCCGCGAAGGCGGACGATCCAGTACGCCGCGGCTTCTCGGCTCTATCGCTGGCGACAACGATTACTGGATGCCCGCCTTCGCGGGCATGACAGCTCATTTGAGGGCGGAATTACTCCGCCGCCTGCGCCGCGCCCAGCGTCGGATAGTCCGTGTATCCCTTGGCGCCGCCGCCGTAGAACGTATTCTTGTCCCACTCGTTCAGCGGCGCTCCCTTCTGCAGGCGCTCGACCAGATCAGGGTTCGAGATGAACGGCTTTCCGAACGCGACCAGATCGGCCGCGTCGGCATCGAGCACCTTGTTCGCGAGATCGAAATCATAACCGTTGTTGGCCATGTACGCCTGCTTGAAGCGCTTGCGCAGGCTTGCATAGTCGAACGGCGCGATGTCGCGCGGGCCGCCGGTGGCGCCTTCGATGACGTGGATGTAGGTCAGCTTCAGCGCGTCGAGGCCATCTACGATGTAGTCGAACAGCGGCTGCGGGTTGCTATCGGAGACGTCGTTGGCGGGCGTCACCGGCGAAATGCGGATGCCGGTGCGGTCCGGTCCAGCCACGGCAGCCACCGCCTTGGAAACTTCCAACATCAATTTGGCGCGGTTCTCGATCGATCCGCCGTAAGCATCCGTGCGCTTGTTGGTGCCGTCCTTGGCGAACTGATCCAGCAGGTAGCCGTTGGCGCCGTGGATTTCGATGCCGTCGAAACCGGCAGCAATCGCATTCTCGGTGCCGCGCTTGAAGTCGTCGATGATCCCGGGAATCTCGGAAAGCTCGAGCGCGCGGGGTTCGGAAATTTCAGTAAACGTGCCGTTCACGAAGGTCTTGCCCTTCGCGCGGATCGCTGACGGCGCCACCGGCTTGCCTCCGTTCGGCTGCAGCGAGTCGTGCGAGACGCGGCCGACATGCCAGATCTGGATGAAGATGCGCCCGCCCTTTTCATGCACGCGGTCGGTGACCTTGCGCCAGCCCGCGACCTGCTCCTTTGAATAGATGCCGGGCGTGTCCTGATAGCCCTGGCCCTGCCGCGAGACCTGACTTGCCTCGGTAATGAGCAATCCGGCGGAAGCGCGCTGCGCGTAATAGTCCACCGCCAGTGGGCTCGGCACCATGCCGGGCGGCACCGCGCGGTTGCGAGTGAGCGGCGCCATCACCAGGCGGTTGGGCAGCGTGATCGGGCCAAGCTTGTAGGGCTCGAAGAGTTTTGTCTGGCTCATGTCGGGGATGTCCGGATCGATGAAGGATAGGGGAGAGTTGTGCATTGCGGGCGGAAGCGCAATCCCCGAGCCATTCGGCTGGCGCAGGTTAGCCGCGCACGATACCGGCCATGTGGCCGGCATCAGGAACAGCGTATGCGCATTGACGCAGGATGATTCATTCGAAATCAGGAACAGCGCAGCATAGGCAACCTCCCAGCCGGTGCCGTGGCGGCCGAACGGCACCGTGACCGCGCGGTCGGGGCGCTTGCGGCTGGCATCGCGGCCCATCGGTGAATCCCGGCGCGATCAACTCCAGCGCCTGCTGCGCGAACAGCATGTGGCTGCGGACGTTGACGGCGTAATCCCTGTCCCAGGCCTGTGCCGTCATTCCGGGGCGATGCGAAGCATCGAACCCGGAATTTCGAGGTTCCGGGTTCAGTCCTGCGGACTGCCCCGGAATGACGGATAAAGTTAGCGCACTCCCAAGAAATCCCGTTTCCCGATCTCAACCCCGTTATGCCGCAGAATGCCGTGCGCTGTGGCCGCATGAAAATAGAAATTCGGAAACGCGAAGTTGACGAGATACTGCTGCCCCTTCATCGTCATCGTGTTGCTCGGGCCGATGGGGAACGTCACCTCGCGCGTATCGCCGCCGTCGAACTGTGCCGGCTTGAACGACTTCACATAGTCGACGGTCTTCGCGATGCGCTGCTGCAGTTCCTCAAAGCTCTTCTCGGTATCGGGCGTGGTCGGCACCTCGCCGCCGGTGAGGCGCGCGCAAGTCTTGCCGGCGAAATCGCAAACCGTCTGGATCTGCCGGGTCAGCGGATACATGTCCGGATAGAGCCGCGCGTTGAGCAGCACCTCGGGCTGGATATTCTTCGCCTTGCAATGCGCCTCCGCCTTGGTGAGCAGGCCGGAAAGGCTGCCGAGAATCTGCAGGAAGGCGGGCACGGATGCGTCGTGGAAAGCCATGTGATGCTCTTTTCGTGATGTGGAATAACGCCTCAGGAGGGTGAGGCGGTCTCGACATGGGGCGGCGGTTGAGGAAATACAACGCTCTGAGGTGAGCGTTTACGGTCAATTATTCCCAGGTGTCGTCGTCCGGCTTGACCGGACGACACAGTATTCCAGAGCCGCTGCGATGGAGTCGACAAGCCGCGGCGTACTGGATTCCCCGCCTTCGCGGGGAATGACAACGGAGCGGCCTCAGTTCATCGCGCCCTGGCGCGGCGCCCCCCGCATCCGCGCCAGCAATTCCGCCGTCGGCCAGGAGTCCGCCGGCAACCCGTACTTTACCTGCATCGCCTTCACCGCGGTGCGGCTCAACTGCCCCATGATGCCGTCGACCTTGCCGACGTTGAAGCCCGCGCGCACCAGAAGCTGCTGCATCTCCTTGAGCTCGTTGAGCGGCAGTTGCGCGACAGGCGCGGAGGGCGGCCGCATCGGCGGGGCGCCGGCGATCCGGGCGGCAAGATAGGCGGCGGTGGTGGAATAGATCAGCGAGTTGTTCCACTCGGTGTAGGCGGCGAAGTTGGCGTAGGCCAGAAACGCCGGTCCGGTGCGGCCCATCGGCAGCAGCAGCGAGGCCTGCATGTCGTCGTTCGGCAGCGGCCTGCCGTCGGGATAGGTGACGCCGAGCTGCGAAAATTTTGCGCGCGAGAGTTTGACGCTGAGATCAGACTGCTCCCACGGGAAATTCTGCGGCACGCGCACTTCCTGCAGCCACGGCTCGCCGCGCCGCCAGTTCAATCCCTTGGCGATGTAGTGCGCGGTCGAGCCGATCACGTCGGGCACGCTGCGCAGCATGTCGCGATGGCCGTCGCCGTCATAGTCCACCGCATAGTTGAAATAGTGCGTCGGCAGGAATTGCGTTTGCCCGAGTTCGCCGGCCCAGGAGCCGATCATCTCGTCGGGCGTGAGATCGCCGCGGTCGATGATCTTCAGCGCGGCGATGGTCTCCTTCTGGAACATCTCGGAGCGGCGGCAGTCATAGGCCAGCGACACCAGCGAGGGCAGCGTATGCAGCTTGCCCAGCTCGGCGCCAAAACTGCTTTCCAATCCCCAGAACGCGGCGATTACGGCCGGCGGCACGCCAAATTCCTTCTCGGCGCGGTCGAACGCCGCCGCATGCATCCGGATTCGCGCCTGCGCATTCTTTGCCGCGCCGTCGGAGGCCCTGTTCCGCGAAAATTCAGTGAACACCTGGCCGAACACACGCTGGCCGCGGTCGCGGTTGACGATGCTCTGGTCGTAGGTGAGGTACGGGGCGGCTGCAGCCAGCGCGCGCTGCGACACGCCTTCGGCGACCGCCCGTTGTTTCAGGTCGGCCAGGAAGCGGTCGAACGATAGGCCGTTGTGACAGGCCGCCGCGCGCGGCGAGGGTGCCCTGACGACCGGCTGGCCGGGAACGCCGGCGGCCGGCGGGTTCGGTTGAACCGCCGCAGGCCGGGCCGGCGCGGGACGGGCGGGAGCGGGGGCCAGTTGGGCCAGGCTTGCTGATGAGAATGCTGCCAAGGATACCGCGGCGGATACCGCGACCACCACGAGGAATCTGCAAATTGGCATCAATCTCACCGGCTATCGGAAACAGGGACCGCCAATTCTAGAATCCGGAAGCCGGTTTAGCGAACCGCAATCGCCCGATATACCCATTTATCCCGCTCGCCTCGGAGCAATTGGCCGCACAAGCCCCGCCTTGCGCATGGGAGCATATCGCCTGAACCTGATCTCGCAGGCTGTTCCAACCGCCTCGCGTTGTGTAGGCTCGCCCCGCACTGCCGGGCCGGGATAAGGTCGTCGTCCATATGGGGCGGGCAGATAAAATGGGAGATAGCGGAATCCATGACGGAACTCCGATACCTGGCGCCGACCTCGCTTGATGAAGCAATTGGCGCGTTCGCCGCGGCAGGGAGCGCCGCGCGCATCCTCGCCGGCGGCACCGACCTTCTGGTGCAGATGCGGTCCGGTGTGCTCAAGCCCGGCGTGATCGTCGACATCAAGAAAATACCCGAGATGACCACCATCGAGCAGGCCGCCGATGGCAGTTTTCGGATCGGCGCCGCCGTCTCCGGTATGGCGCTGCACGACCATGAGAATTTCGGCAAGGTCTGGCCCGGCGTGCTGGAAGCGGTCAACCTGATTGGCTCCAAGCAGGTGCAGGGCCGGGCGTCCGCGGGCGGCAATCTCTGCAACGGCTCGCCCGCCGGTGACAGCGTACCCGCGATGGTCGCGGCCGGCGCCGTCGTTACCGTGCAGGGCCCAAACGGCCGCCGCGAATTGAAGGTGGAGGACGTGCCCGCCGGTCCCGGCCGCACCAATCTGAAGCCGGGCGAGATCCTGGTCAGTATCAAGCTGCCGCCGCGCCCGCCGGGCTCCAGCGATGCGTATTTGCGCATGATCCCGCGCACCGAAATGGACATCGCCGTGGTCGGCGTCGGCGTCAGCCTGACGATCAAGGACGGCACGGTCACCGCGGCCCGCGTCGGCCTCGGCGCCGTTGCGCCCACCGTGCTGCTGGTGGAAGACGCCGCGAAAGCGCTGATCGGCTCAAAGCTCGACGATGCAGCGCTGGCAAAAGCTGCCGCCGCCTGTTCGGCCGCCTGCCGTCCGATCGACGACAAGCGCGGCACCATTGCCTACCGCACCAAGGTCGCCGGCGTGCTGCTCAAGCGCACTGCCGCGATCGCCGCCAAACGCGCGACCCAGAAGAACTGAGATCGGGAAATAATCTTCATGGCCAAAGTTCACGTCACGACATCCATCAACGGCGAGCCGATGGAATTTCTCTGCGAGCCGTCAGACACCATGCTCGACGCGCTGCGCGGGACCTTGAATCTCACCGGCTCCAAGGAGGGCTGCGCGTCCGGCGATTGCGGCGCGTGCTCGATCACGCTCGATGGCAGCCTCGTCTGTTCCTGCCTGATGCTCGCGGTCGAAGCTGAGGGCCACGAGATCGGCACCATCGAGGGCATGGCGAACGGCGACAAGCTGCATCCGCTGCAGCAGAAGTTCCTGGAGATGGCAGCGCTGCAATGCGGCATCTGTACCTCTGGAATGCTGGTTGCGTCCGACGCGCTGCTGAAGAGGAATCCGAAGCCCAGCGAAGAGGAAGTTCGCTTCTGGCTCGCCGGCAATCTCTGCCGGTGCACCGGCTATGACAAGATCGTCCGCGCGGTGATGGAAACCGCCGCTGATATGCGTGCCCAATAAAAGCCGGAGCAGCCCAATGAACGTCGTCACCAACAATAAGTGGATCGGCCAGAGCACCATTCGTCCTGACGGCATGGACAAGGTCACCGGCCGCGCGCAGTTCGCCGCCGACACCACCATGCCCGGCATGATCTGGGGCAAGGTGTTGCGCAGCCCGCACCCGCATGCGCGGATCAAGTCGATCGACACCTCGAAAGCCGAAAAGCTGCCGGGCGTGAAGGCCGTGGTCACCGCCAAGGACATCGTCGATTTTACGATCGAGAAGGGCGCGGTGATGCTGGGCATCCAGGACATGCGCTGGATGTGCCGCAACGTGATGGCGCGCGACAAGGCGCTGTTCCCCGGCCACCCCATAGCTGCCGTCGCCGCGACCACGGAAGCGATCGCTGCTGAAGCCTGCAATCTGATCGAGGTCGATTACGAGGTGCTGCCGTGGTCGATCGAGATCGAGGACGCGATCAAGCCCGATGCAGCAATCCTGCACGAGTTCAACAAGTTCGAGGGCAAGCCTTCCAACATCGCCGGCCGCCTCGAGCACAAGAAGGGCGACATCGCCGACGGTTTCAAGAAAGCCGACGTCGTCATCGAGCGCACCTTCACCACGCGCCCTGTGCACCAGGGCTATATCGAGCCGCATGCGTGCCTGATCTCGGTCGCGCCCGACGGCAAGACCACGATCTGGAGTTCCAGCCAGGGCCAGTTCATGGTGCGGGCGATGACGTCGATGCTCACGGGCATCGCGCAGAGCGACATCCGCGCCATCCCCGCCGAGATCGGCGGCGGCTTCGGCGGCAAGACCATCGTCTATCTCGAACCGCTC
>PNLC01000240.1 GCA_013822885.1 Bradyrhizobium sp. | reverse complement strand
GGCCGCCCGCTGCGCCGGTGGATGCCACCGTCTGCCAGCAATTGTTTGCCGATCTGCTCGGCAAGGCCAGAATCCGGTTCGAATCCGGCAGGGCCGACATCGTCGCGGATTCAGCCGGCCTGCTCGACCGCCTGATCGAAACCGCGTTGCGGTGTCCGAACGCCAATATCGAGATCGCCGGGCATACCGACAGCGATGGCGATGACGCGGCCAACCAGGAATTGTCCGAGAAACGCGCGCAGGCGGTCGCCGACTACCTGGTCAAGGCCGGGCTCCCGGCGACCAGGTTCAGCGCGGTCGGCTACGGCGAGACGCAGCCGGTCGCGGGCAATGATTCCGGCGAGGGCAAGGCGCAGAACCGCCGCATCGATTTCGTGGTGAAGTAGCATGGCCTATCTGACGACCTTCTACTGGGGCTGGCTGCTGGCGTCGCTGCTGCTCGGATTCGGCATGGGCTGGATATCCGTGGTTCAGCATGGCGAGGGCGTATCGAGGAAACTGCGTTGGTGGCTTTCGGCGCTGGCCGCGGCGGTGGTCGCGGCCGCAGTCGCACGCGTCGTACCCGGCCGCTTCGGCTACTGGCTCGACCTCGGCCTGATCATGTTCGCCCTTTATCTCTGCGGTTGTGCGGTCGGATCATGGCTGCGCGAGTGGGTAGTTTCACGCAGCACGCCTGCGGCATGATCGTATCCATGGCCCGCTCAGCACAGCTATCGCCATCACGAGACCTTGGCCCGCTATGTGGCCGCTCGCTGGTCAGGCTGCTGGACGGCCCGCGCTGCCCCGGAACCGCGCCCGGTGGGCGGGTTTACAGCAAAACTGTGCTGCCACTGTCATCTAATGGGTTGAAGATGCGCGTTTTATTGTCGTCAGGCGAATTCCACTCCGGCTCAAAACGCGCTACCAGAGGTGCCAGGGAGCAGGGTGGCGCTGGCGGGGTTCGCACCGATGCCGTCGCTGTCGGATCGCAATTCGAGGTCTAGATGCTGGAAGCAATACGCAGGGCGATTTCGTTTCTGCGCCAGAAGCAGGTCCTGCATAAGCTCGGGGTTGTGATCAGTGTCGCGGTCATCGCCGTCGCGTGCTACGTGCTGTATCACATGCTCCGCGGCATCGACTCCGATGAAGTGATCGATGCCATCAAGAGAACCGAGCCGCGCCAGATCGCGCTGGCGGCCCTGTTCGTGGCGGCAGGCTATTTCACGTTGACCTTCTATGACTGGTTCGCGGTGCGCGCCATTGGCCATCGCCACATTCCCTACCGCGTCAACGCGCTCGCGGCCTTCACCTCCTATTCGATCGGCCACAATGTCGGCGCCAGCGTCTTCACCGGCGGCGCGGTGCGCTACCGGATCTACTCGGCCTGGAACCTCAACGCGATCGATGTGGCGAAAATCTGCTTTCTCGCCGGGTTGACCTTCTGGCTCGGCAATGCCGCGGTATTGGGGCTGGGCATCGCCTATCACCCGGAAGCCGCCGCCTCGATCGATCAATTGCCGGCCTGGCTCAACCGCGTGGCGGCATTCGGCATCATCATCGGCCTGATCGGATATGTCGCCTGGGTCTGGGCTGCGCCGCGCAGCGTCGGCCGCGGGCCGTGGAGCGTTACGCTGCCGGGCGGCCCGCTGACACTGTTGCAGATCGCCATCGGCATCGTCGACCTCGGCTTCTGCGCGCTGGCGATGTACGTGCTGGTGCCGGACGAGCCCAATGTCGGCTTTGTCGTCGTCGCGGTCATTTTCGTCTCCGCAACGCTGCTGGGTTTTGCCAGCCATTCACCCGGCGGGCTCGGCGTGTTCGACGCCGCCATGCTGGTGGGCCTGTGGCAGATGGACCGGGAAGAACTGCTGGCGGGGATGCTGCTGTTCCGGCTCCTCTATTATATTGCGCCCTTTGTCATATCTGTAATCTTGCTGACGCTTCGGGAAATTATCCTTGGTGCGCGAATCAAGCGCCAGCGCCGGGAAAAGCCCGGTTCCGACGCCGAGCCAAGACATGAGGCGGTCTATGTGCGCGAGCGTGGAGACACCGGCGCCTGACGACGAGACGCCCCGAGGTGTTCCAGCGTGGCGAGGGCACACCCGTTGAACCGAGGGAAGAAGCCAGCGCGATGGCAATAGACGATTCCCGTTCTTCCTCTTTCTTCGCCCCGTGGCCGGACCGGCTGCGGCATTCGGCGATCATCCTGATCGCCGCGGGGCTTGCGCTTTGCGCGCTGGTGATATCGGCCGATCTCTCGCTGGCACTCGCTGTGGCGGTGTTCATCTGCATCGCAGCCGCGGCCCTGGTGCCGTGGCGGCTGCACAATGCGGTCACCGCCCGCGAAGACGTCCGCGCCGTCAATCCAGTCGAGTCCGCGGCGGTCAGCGCCGTGGTGGCCGGCATGCCGGATCCGGCGGTGCTGCTCGATCGCGCCGGCCGCGTCATTCATCTCAACGCCGCCGTCGCCCAGCTTGCGCCCGCGCTGCGCAAGAACGAGCTGGCGCAGTTTGCACTGCGGTCGCCCGAAATCATCACCGCGCTGCGCGAGGCGATCGCGACCAGCGAGCCGCGCCGGACGACCTATCTCGACCAGGTGCCGGTCGATCGCTGGATGGAACTCATCATCACCCCGGTGCCGGTACCGACGCTGTTCGGCGGCACCGAGAAGTGCATGCTGATGACGTTCCACGACCAGACGCCGCTGCGCCGGGTCGAGGAGATGCGCGCCGATTTCGTCGCCAACGCCAGCCACGAACTGCGAACGCCGCTGGCCGCGCTGTCGGGCTTCATCGATACGCTGCAGGGCCCGGCGAGGGACGACGTCAAGGCGCGCGAGCGCTTCCTCGGCATCATGCATACGCAGGCGACGCGGATGGCGCGGCTGATCGACGATCTGCTGTCGTTGTCGCGGGTCGAATTGTCGGCCCATGTCCGCCCCGATGCCTCCGTCGACATCGTCCCGATCCTGCGCCAGGTCGTCGATGGGCTCGAGCCGCTGGCCCGGGAACGCCAGGTCGCCATCGAAATCGAGCTGCCGGAGGCGCCGGTGACGATTGCGGGCGATCGTGAGGAACTGCTGCGGCTGTTCGAAAACCTGATCGAGAATGCGCTCAAATACGGCGCCTCTGGTGGGCGGGTGATCGTTTCCCTGATCCGGGCCACCTCGGGCGAGGGCGCGCCGGAAGTCCGGGTCCTGGTCAGGGATTTCGGCCCTGGCATCGCCCCGGAACACCTGCCGCGGCTGACCGAGCGCTTCTACCGGGTCGACGTCGGCGACAGCCGCGCGCAGGGCGGGACCGGGCTCGGTTTATCCTTGGTGAAACATATTCTTAACCGTCATCGCGGCCGCCTTTTGATCGAAAGCGTGCCCAGAAAAGGGGCGACCTTCAGCGCCTGTTTTCCCCAGGCAAAACCCCTTACATCCGATCAAACCTGAGCGATTTCAATCGCTTGTCGATGTCATCCAGCTGTCACTAAACCTTCGTAAAAGCTCTATCGACCGCACCTAAACGGGCGGCGTGAGCGCGATCGGGCGCGTCAGGCGCTTCGCTCACCAGATGGAGACCAGCCATGAATTTCATCAAGACAATCGTCGCCGCCGGCTTGGTTGCCGCGTCGACGTCGGCCTTCGCCGCCGACATCACCGGCGCAGGCGCCACGTTCCCGTTTCCGCTCTATTCGAAATGGGCTGATGCCTACAAGAAGGAGACCGGCAACGGTCTGAACTACCAGTCGATCGGTTCCGGGGCCGGCATCAAGCAGATCGTTGCGAAGACCGTGACGTTTGGTGCCTCCGACATGCCGCTCAAGCCGGAACAGCTTGACAAGGAAGGCATGATTCAGTGGCCGCAGGCGATGGGCGCGCTGGTGCCGGTCGTGAACCTCGAAGGCATCAAGCCGGGCGAGTTGGTGTTCTCCGGCGAACTGCTCGGCGATATCTATCTCGGCAAGGTCAAGACTTGGAATGACCCCGCGATTGCCAAGCTCAACCCGAAGCTGAAGCTGCCCGCCGACGCTATCACGGTCGTGCGCCGTTCGGACGGCTCCGGCACCACGTTCCTCTGGACCGATTACCTCTCGAAGACCAACGCTGAATGGAAGGCGAAGGCGGGTTCCGGCACCGCGGTGGAGTGGCCGACGGGCGTTGGCGCCAAGGGCAATGAAGGCGTCGCCGGCAACGTCAGCCAGACCAAGAATTCGATTGGTTACGTTGAGTACGCCTATGCCAAGCAGAACAAGCTGACCTACGGTGCCGTGATCAACAAGGCCGGAAAAACCGTGCAGCCGACCATCGGAGCCTTCCAGGCTGCGGCGGCCAATGCCGACTGGGCTGGCGCCAAGAACTACTTCGTCATCCTGACCGACCAGCCCGGCGAAGCCTCCTGGCCGATCACGGGCGCGACCTTCATCCTCATGCACAAGGATGCGACCGACAAGGCGGCGTCCAAGGAAGCGATCAAGTTCTTCAAATGGGCTTTCGAGAAGGGCGACAAGATGGCCGAAGAGCTCGACTACATTCCGATGCCGGAGCCCGTGGTCAAGCTGATCGAGAAGACCTGGTCGTCCGACATCAAGAGCTGAGACAGATCGATGTGCAGTACCTCGCGCCCCGTCATTCCGGGGCGCGAGCAGAAGCGGGTGCACCCGGAACCTCGATATTCCCCGATGCGCAATCGCGCATCTGGGGTCTGGTCCTTCGGGCCATCCCGGAATGACGCGGGGCAAATCGTCAGCGAGCTTGCTCGATGCGTAAGCGACATTTTTCTGGCGTTGAAGTAAATACGGGGGATTGAACGTGGCAGATATGGCGGTTCAGAGCGACGTGATGGAAGCTGCCGGACCCTACGATCGTGCGCGGGCCCTCAACGCCTTCAAGCTTGGTGACGTCACCTTCTATTGGATCACCCGCGCCTGCGCGATCTCGGTGCTTCTCATCCTCGGCGGCATCATCCTTTCGCTGATCGTCGGTGCCTGGCCCGCGATGAAAGAGTACGGGCTTTCCTTCCTGTTCACCTCCCGCTGGGCGCCTTCGGCCGATCCGCCGGTCCTCGGTGCGCTCGGTCCGATCTATGGCACGCTGGTCACCTCCTTTATCGCGATGATGATCGCCGTACCGGTCGGCCTCGGCATTGCGATTTTCCTCACGGAAATCTGCCCGATCTGGCTGCGCCGTCCGATCGGGCTGGCCATCGAGTTGCTGGCCGGCATCCCGTCGATCATCTACGGCATGTGGGGCTTCTTCGTGCTGGGCCCGTTCCTGGCCAATTCGTTCCAGCCCTTCATGATCAGCATCTTCGACGGCGTCCCCGTGCTGGGCACGATCTTCGCCGGCCCGCCCTCCTATCTCAGCCTGTTCAACGCGGCATTGATTCTGGCGATCATGGTGCTGCCCTTCATCACCGCGATCTCGGTCGACGTTTTCAAGACGGTGCCGCCGGTTCTGAAGGAAGCCGCCTACGGCGTCGGCTGCACCACCTGGGAAGTCGTCCGCAACGTCGTCATCCCCTACACCCGCGTCGGCGTTATCGGCGGCATCATGCTGGCGCTCGGCCGCGCGCTCGGCGAGACCATGGCGGTCACCTTCATCATCGGCAATTCGTTCAAGATATCGTCCTCGATCTTCGCGCCGGGCACCACGATCTCGGCGGCGATCGCTTCTGAATTCGCCGAGAGCGACGGGCTGCATCAATCCGGCCTGATCCTGCTCGGCCTGTTGCTGTTCGTTTTGACTTTCTTTGTTCTTGCCGCGGCGCGGCTGATGCTGATGCGTCTGGAAAAGAAGGCGGGGAACTAGGATCATGAACCCGATTTACGCATCCCGCCGCCGCAGCAATATCATCATCAAGTTCCTGTGCCTGGCAGCCGCGCTGTTCGGCGTGACCTGGCTCGCCTTGATCCTGTTCACACTGTTCTACAACGGTCTCGCCGGCATCAATCTCGCCGTCTTTACCCAGGATACGCCGCCGCCGGGGTCGACCGACGGCGGCCTGCGAAACGCCATCATCGGCTCGATCATCATGACCGTGATCGGCGTCGGCATCGGCGCGCCGCTCGGCCTGTTCGCCGGCACCTATCTGGCCGAATACGGCAAGCACGACAAGCTGACCTCGGTGATCCGCTTCATCAACGACATTCTGCTGAGTGCGCCGTCGATCATTATCGGCCTGTTCATCTACGGCGCCGTCGTGGTGCCGATGGGTGGATTTTCGGCCTTCGCCGGCTGTCTGGCGCTTGCCGTGATCGTGATCCCTGTGGTGGTGCGCACCACCGAGGACATGCTGGGACTGGTGCCCAATCCGCTTCGCGAGGCGGCGTCCGCGCTCGGCCTGCCGCGCTCGCTGGTGATCAAGCGGATCGCCTATCGCGCTGCCCGCGCTGGCCTTATCACCGGCGTGCTGCTGGGGACCGCCCGCGTCGCCGGCGAAACCGCGCCGCTGCTGTTCACCGCACTTTCCAACCAGTTCTTCAGCCTGGACCTGACCAAGACGATGGCGAACCTGCCGGTCACCATCAACAACTTCGTGCAGAGCCCCTATGTCTACTGGAAGCAGCTCGCCTGGAGCGGGGCTCTGCTGATCACGCTCACCGTACTTGCCCTTAACATTGGCGCGCGCATCCTTGGCGCCGAGAGGACCGCAAAATGAACGATCTCTCCGTTTCCGTGAGTTCCGCCAACGGACCCGT
>PNLC01000239.1 GCA_013822885.1 Bradyrhizobium sp. | reverse complement strand
GTCTTCCGTGAACGTCCATAGCTTCACCGCGCCGCGCACGCCATGCGCGGCGCCGATACGGGCGACGCAAATCGGTGCTGACACCGTCGCGCGCCGTTACGCTTTATGCCTTCGCGGCGGCTTCGGCGGCGGCCTTGCGCTCCTTGCGCGGCACGGCCTTTTCCGGGTTGTTGCGCGCCGGGCGCTTCACGACGCCAGCCGCATCCAGGAAGCGGGTCACGCGGTCCGACGGCTGTGCGCCCTTGGCGAGCCAGGACTTCACCTTGTCCATGTCGAGCTTCAGGCGCGATTCGTTGTCCTTCGGCAGCAGCGGATTGAAATGGCCGAGACGCTCGATGAAGCGGCCGTCGCGGGGAAAGCGCGAGTCGGCGACGACGACGTGATAGACCGGGCGCTTCTTGGTGCCTGCGCGAGCGAGGCGGATAACGACTGACATTAAGTTCTCCTGCGTGTGGGTTAATTGAAAGGGTGTCGGTTGGTTTAATTCGTCATGGCGAGGAGCGAAGCGACGAAGCAATCCATTCTTTCTTTGCGCGGATCGATGGATTGCTTCGCTACGCTCGCAATGACGGAAGAGATCATTTCTTCTTCCCCGGAAAGCCGCCGAGGCCCGGCAAGGTCGGCTTGCCGCTGAGCCCGGTCAGGCCCGGCAAATTCGGCAATCCCTGACGCAGGCCCACGGGAAGATCCTTGGGCAATTGGGGAAGGCCGCCGGGTCCGGCGCCGCCCTGCATCTTCTCCGCCATCGCCTTCATCTCTTCGGCGGAGGGCGGCTTCATGCCGCCGCCAAATCCCATCGCCTGCGCGATGCCGGCCAGCGGGCCGCGCTTGCCCGAACCCATCGCCTTCATCATGTCGGCCATGTTCCGGTGCATTTTGAGCAGCTTGTTGACTTCCTCGACCTTGACGCCGGCGCCGGCAGCGATGCGCTTCTTGCGGCTGGCCTTGAGGATATCGGGGCTCTTGCGCTCCTGCCGCGTCATCGAATCGATCACCGCGACCTGGCGCTTGATGATCCTGTCGTCGATGCCTGCTGCCGCGATCTGGTTCTTCATCTTGGCGACGCCGGGCATCATGCCCATCAGGCCGCTGATGCCGCCCATGCTCGCCATCTGCATCAACTGCTCGCGCATGTCCGTGAGGTCGAACTGGCCCTTGCGCATCCGCTCGGCGGTGCGCGCGGCCTTTTCGGCGTCGATATTCGCCGCCGCGCGCTCGACCAGCGACACCACGTCGCCCATGCCGAGGATGCGGCCGGCGATGCGGCTCGGATGGAAATCTTCCAGCGCGTCGGTCTTTTCGCCGGTGCCGATCAGCTTGATCGGCTTGCCGGTCACTGCGCGCATCGACAGCGCCGCGCCACCGCGGCCGTCGCCGTCCACCCGCGTCAGCACGATGCCGGTGAGGCCGACGCGCTGGTCGAAGGCGCGTGCGAGGTTGACCGCGTCCTGGCCGGTCAGCGCGTCCGCGACCAGCAGCACTTCATGCGGATTGGCTACGGTTTTGATTTCCGCGGCCTCGCTCATCATGTCTTCGTCGAGCGTGGTGCGGCCGGCGGTATCGAGCAGCACCACGTCGTAGCCGCCGAGCTTGCCGGCTTCCATCGCGCGGCGCGCGATCTGCGCCGGCTTCTGGCCGGGCACGATCGGCAGCGTCGGGATATCGAGATCGCGCCCCAGCACGGCCAGTTGCTCCATCGCCGCCGGGCGGTAGATGTCGAGCGAGGCCATCAGCACCTTGCGCTTGTCGCGCTGGACCATGCGGCGGGCGAGTTTGGCTGTCGTGGTGGTTTTGCCGGAGCCCTGCAGACCGACCATCATGATCGGGACCGGCGGCACCGCATTGATGTCGATGGTCTGGCCGTCCGATCCAAGCGTAGCGACCAGCTCGTCATGGACGATCTTGACCACCATCTGGCCGGGCGTAACGGACTTGACGACAGTGGCGCCGACGGCCTGCTCGCGCACGCGGTCGATGAAGCTCCGGACCACCTCGAGTGCAACGTCGGCTTCCAGCAGCGCGCGGCGCACCTCGCGCATCGCGGCGTCGACGTCCTTTTCGGACAGCGCGCCGCGTCCCGTCAGACGATCGAGTATCCCGCCAAGCCTTTCCGACAGATTGTCGAACAATGCCGTTGTCCTGTTTCGGCCCTCGCGGGCGCGTACCTCTAATTGCTCACTTGCTGTCATCACCCGCGAAGGCGGGTGATCCAGTATCCCAGAGCAACTCGTTTTGAACCGAGACGCTGCGGCGTACTGGATACCCCGCCTTCGCGGGGTATGACGACCTAGATAATGTCTCGGCGGAAACGCCAAAACGATGTTCCAAACACTTTCGCGCCCGAGGGCGCATCGCGCTGTCGGGCGTTGGCCTCCGGTCTCAAGGGCCGGGCGGCGGGTCGAAAAGAAAATCTTTCCGAGAAGTGCCGGGGGTTAAACGCCCGGAGACTGCGGAAGTCAAGGAGAAACTGGCGCGAAGGGCCACGGTCGTCCGGCTAACGCATTGAGTTCACGATCTTTTTCAAACACATCCAGCGCCGATCAACGGATGTTCATTTCGTCGCAGGTTCCAAGTTGAGCCCGCACAGCCATATAACACCGCGTGCCCTTCGTCCCTTCCACCGTTCGGGATTCCGCCCGTGCTCATCACCCGCCGCCGTGCCTTTGGACTGCTTGCCGGCGCCGCCGCGGCTGTCGGCGTGCCTTCCATCTGGATCAGCAACATGAAGACCTATGACGGCCCCGTCTCCGACCATTTCGACGGAACGCGCTTCTTCGACCCCGACGGGGTGCCGCCAAAATCATTGGCCGAGGTGATGCGCTGGCAGGTCGGCACCGACCGTCGGCGCGCCGCCTGGCCGGACTGGGTGCCGAACGCGCACAGCGATAACCCGCCGCCGCGCGTCAGCGGCGACAAGGTCCGGCTGTCGTTCGTCGGCCATGTCAGCTGGCTGATCCAGACGGCGGATCTCAACATTCTCGTCGATCCGGTGTGGTCGATGCGGGCGTCGCCCGTAGGCTTTGCCGGGCCGAAGCGGCACCACGATCCCGGCATCGCGTTCGATGCGCTGCCTGACATCGACATCGTGCTGGTCTCGCACGGCCATTACGACCACCTCGACATCGCGACGCTGTCGAAACTCGCTGCGAAACATTCTCCGCGCGTGATCACGCCGCTCGGCAACGACGTCACCATGCGCGACTCCGACAGCGCGATCAAAGCCGAGGCGTTCGACTGGAAGGACCGCGTCGAGCTCGGCAATGGCCTTGCCGTGACGCTGGTGCCGACGCGGCACTGGTCGGCACGCGGCCTGTTCGACCGCAACAAGGCACTGTGGGCGAGCTTCGTGCTGGAGACGCCGGCGGGCAAGCTCTACATCGTCTGCGATTCCGGCTACGGCGAAGGAAGGCATTTTCGCCGCGTCGCCGAACAGCACGGGCCGTTGCGGCTGGCGATCCTGCCGATCGGCGCCTACGAGCCGCGATGGTTCATGAAGGACCAGCACATGAATCCGTCGGACGCGGTAAAGGCGCTGGCCGATTGCGGCGCCGAACAGGCGCTGGCGCATCACCACGGCACGTTCCAATTGACGGATGAGGCGATCGACGCACCGGTGATTGCGCTGGATGAGGCGCTCAAGGAAGCAAAGATTCCGCCCGAGCGGTTTGCGGCGCTGAAGCCGGGGCAGGTGGTGGAGATCTAACCTCTCGTCGTCCCGGCTCAAGGCCGGGACGACGGATAGTTCTCACTGCGCCTTCGACTTGATCGCCCAGGATACGTTCACCGTCACCGAAAGCGTCTCTTCGCCCTGCGCCACCGGTGCGCCGGCGGCCATGGGGGCGGCCATCTTGCCGCGGAACAGCGGCGCGGGCGCGCCTTCCTCGGAAATGCTCAGCGGCTCGCCGAGCGTGACGCCGGCGGCCTTGGCGTAAATCTCCGCCTTGCGGCGGGCATCCGCGACCGCCTTTTCGCGGGCCTCGTCCAGGTGCTTGGACGGTTGCGAGACCGTGAAATTAATGCCGCCGATATCGTTGGCGCCGGCGCCCGCCAGCACGTCGATCACATTGGCGACCTTTGTCACATCACGCAGCCGGATCGTAACGCGGTTGCTGGCACGATAGCCCGTGATCGGCGAGGTACCGGTTCGGTTCGGCGCATATTGCGGCTGCAGCGACAGCCGCGAGGTCTGGGTGTCCCTTTCCTCGATGCCGGCGCCTTTCAGTGCCTGCATCACCTTGTTCATCGCGGCATTGTTGGCTTCGGACGCCTCGCGCGCGGTCCGGGCGTCAGAGGTGACGCCGCCGTCGATCTGCGCCTGGTCCGGCGCCACTGACACGGTGGCCTCGCCGGTGACCGAGACCGCAGGCGACGGCGCGGTCTGCGCCAGCGCGGGCGCGCTCAAAAGCGTGGCAGAAACGAGGGCAATGGCGAGCGAATATTTCATCTGACTCATTTCAGCGGCACGTAGACGTTGATCACCAGTTTGTCTTCCGCGGTCTTCAGCGGATCGGTGATGTATTCCTCGATGAAAGTGTCCTTGGCTTCCAGCTTCTTGTCGTCGAGGTGATTGGTGATCGCCTCATAGGTGTTGTCCATGTTGTCGTAGGAGCCGCGGTGGACGAACTTCAGCGCCTTGCCCTCGGGCGAGTTGCCCATGGTCATGGTCTTGGGCAGGTTCTTCGGCTCCTGGTCGACCGGAATCTGGGCGAGGTACGTGAAGCCGTTGTCGTCGGTCGAGGTGTAGACGATCATCGCATTGCCCGATGCCTTGATGCCCTGCTTGTCGAGCAGCGTGTTCAGCGCCTTGAACGAATCGATCAGGGTATCGAACGCGGCATCCCAGTTCGCGGTGCCCTTCATGATGACCACCTTCTTCGGCGCCAGCGTGAACTCCTCGCCGAAGGGGTCGGCGGTCTGGACGCCGGCGGCGGGCGGGGGTGGTGAGGGCGGCGACTGGGCGGTCGACGGCGCATCCGCCGGTGATTTGGTTTCGGCCGGCGGCGGCACGGGGGCAACCGACGCCGCGGGGGCGGGGGTGGGGGATGCCACCGGTGCCGGAGAAGCCGCCGGAGATGCCGCCGGGCTCGCGGCCGGAGAGGCTGACGGTGCCGGCGATTGCGCCAGCGCGGCGCTGCCAAGCGCAACGGCCGCCATAGGGGTCAGCGCGACCATGGCCGCACGCAACGTGCTGATAATGTTCATTCGGTATTCTCCATCCCACCCCAAGGCGGCAGCGGCATGTCCCATCGCGCCCGCCCGGATAGCGCTACTCCTAACATGCAAGGCCGGCTTTCGTCCCATGACAGATGCGTCATGCGCCCCCGCGGACTGGTCAACGCGCCATTATTGGCCATATAAGGCAGGCATTAATTGGGACATCCCATGAGCGCGCTCGCCAACCACGCATTTGCCAAGATGAACGGCATCGGCAACGAAATCGTCTTGGTCGACATGCGCGATTCCGACCTTCGTGGCTCCAAGGCAGGCGTGACCGCCGAGGAGGCGCGCGCGGTCGCTTCCCCCGCGGGGGTGCCCTATGACCAGTTGATGGTATTGCAGCCGCCGCGGTTGCAGGGCACCGAGGCTTTCATCCGCATCTACAACAATGACGGTTCGGAAGCCGGCGCCTGCGGCAACGGCATGCGCTGCGTGGTGCGGCGCCTGTTCGAGAAGACCGGCCAGACCGCCGTGACGTTCGAGACCCGCGCCGGCCTGCTGAACTGCTGGCAGGGCCCGGCGCCCGACCTCTACACGGTCGATATGGGCGCGCCGAAATTTGCCTGGCAGGACATCCCGCTGGCCGAGGAATTTCGCGACACCCGCTACATCGAACTGCAGGTCGGGCCGATCGACGCGCCGGTGCTGCATTCGCCGTCGGTGGTCTCGATGGGCAATCCGCACGCGATCTTCTGGGTCGACGACGTCAATGCCTATGACCTCGAGCGCTTCGGGCCGCTTTTGGAAAACCACCCGATCTTTCCCGAACGCGCCAACATCACGCTCGCCCACATCGTCGATCGCGACCACATCACGATCCGCACCTGGGAGCGCGGCGTCGGCTTGACCAGGGCCTGCGGCTCGGCCGCCTGCGCGACTGCGGTCGCAGCGGCACGGCTGAAGCGCACCAACCGCCATGTCGAGATCGCGCTGCCCGGCGGCAAGCTTGCGATCGAATGGCGCGAGCGCGACGACCATGTGCTGATGACCGGGACAGCCGATTTCGAATATGAAGGCCGCTTCGATCCGGCGCTGTTCGCCAGCGTAGCCTGAGCCTCAGCACAATGAGCGTCGACGTCCTCACTTTCGGCTGCCGCCTCAACGCGTTCGAATCCGAGGTGATCGCCCGCGAGGCGGAGCGCGCCGGACTTTCCGATACCGTCGTCATCAATAGCTGCGCGGTCACAAACGAGGCCGTGGCGCAGGCGCGACAGTCGATCCGGCGGCTGAAGCGCGAACGGCCGAACTTGCGCATCGTCGTTACCGGATGCGCGGCGCAGACGCAGCCTGAAATGTTTGCCGCAATGGGCGAGGTCGACCGTGTTGTCGGCAATGACGACAAGATGCGGAGCGAAGCCTGGCGCGCGACGCGTGCGGCGTTCGATTCAGGCTTTGGCATCTGCACAAGCGAGAAGATCGCTGTCGCCGATATCATGGCGGTCAAGGCGATGGCGCCGCATCTGCTCGACGGGTTCAAGGCCGGG
>PNLC01000238.1 GCA_013822885.1 Bradyrhizobium sp. | reverse complement strand
GTCAATGCCATGGGGGAACCGATCGACGGCAAGGGGCCGCTGGTGCAGGGGCCATCGCCGATGCCTTTCCGCAATTCGCCGCCGCCCGCGCATTCGCGCAAGCGCGTCGGCGCCCCGCTCGATCTCGGCGTACGCGCGCTCAATACGTTCCTGACCTGCTGCCGCGGCCAGCGGCTCGGCATCTTCGCCGGTTCCGGCGTCGGTAAATCGGTGCTGCTCTCGATGCTGGCCCGTAATGTCGATGCCGACATTACGGTCATCGGCCTGATCGGCGAACGCGGCCGCGAGGTGCAGGAGTTCCTGCAGGAGGATCTCGGCGACGAGGGGCTGGCGCGCTCGGTCGTGGTGGTGGCGACGTCGGACGAGCCTGCGCTGATGCGGCGCCAGGCGGCCTACCTGACGCTGGCGATCGCGGAGTATTTCCGCGACGAGGACAAGGACGTGCTGTGCCTGATGGATTCGGTCACGCGCTTTGCGATGGCGCAGCGTGAGATCGGGCTGTCGGCCGGGGAGCCGCCGACCGCCAAGGGCTACACGCCGACCGTGTTCACGGAACTGCCGAAGCTGCTGGAGCGGGCAGGGCCTGGAACCGGCGTTGGCACCATTACCGCCATTTTCACCGTGCTGGTCGATGGCGACGACCACAACGAGCCGATCGCGGACGCGGTGCGCGGCATATTGGACGGCCACATCGTTATGCAGCGCTCGATTGCCGAGCGCGGGCGCTTTCCCGCCATCAACATCCTCAAATCGGTTTCCCGAACCATGCCGCGGTCGGCCGATCCCGCCTATTTGCCCGCAATTCAGCGCGGCCGGCAGGTGATGGCGACCTACGCCGACATGGAGGAACTGATCCGGCTCGGCGCCTATCGGGCGGGGTCGAGCCCGGAAGTCGACGAGGCAATCCGGCTGCATGAGCCGCTGGAGGCCTTTCTGCGCCAGTCCAAGGAGGAAAAATCCAGCCTGGGGGACGGTTACAGGCAATTGGCGCAGATCCTCACCACCTTGGAAACGGAACGCTAACTTTGTCAGGCCATCATCCGCGGCACATGATTAATGGTGCCGGCAGGGCCACCCGAGGGTGCCGGCAGTGTCCCGCGTTCAAATTGGGACTTCTGGGGAGTATGAGTCGATGAAGTCACGCGAAACGCTGATCCGCCTGAAGAAATTTCAGGTCGACGAGAAGCGCCGAAGGGTTACCCAGATCGAAGGCATGATCGCCGATTTCCAGCGCATGTCGGTTGACCTCGAGCGCGAAATCCAGACCGAGCAGGAGCGGGCCGGGATCAACGACCCGACCCATTTCGCCTATCCGACCTACGCCAAGGCCGCCATCCAGCGGCGGGAAAACCTGACCCGCTCCGCCGACGAGCTGCGGGTCCAGCTCGAGGACGCCAAGGGCCTGCTGAGCGAGGCGTTCGAGGAGCTCAAGAAGGTCGAACTGCTCGACGAGCGCGACCAGGCCCGCGAACGCGCCGAGGAGAGCGCCCGGGAGCAGGCCGACATGGACTCGATCGGCCTGATGCGCGCCCGCCTTGGCGGGGCCATCGCCTGACACCCTTCGCTACCTGAACAATGCCAGACCCGGGCTAGCCCGGGTTTTTCTTTGTTAATGTGGGCGGAATCGGCGGCTGGGTGGCCCGTTTACCGGAAGGTATGCTACGAAGCTTCCCGATTGCTCCCCGCGTCAAGCGCGATGGGGGATCGCGGTTTTGAGGGGACGTGAATGCTGACGCCAGCCGAACTGGTATGGCTGATTGCTGCTGTGGCGAAAGGGGATGAGGCCGCCTTCGAGCGACTCTACGCCGCCACGCGCGCGAAACTTTTCGGCGTCGTCCTCCGTATCTTGCGGCGTCAGGATCTCGCCGAGGAGGTGATTCAGGAGGCATACGTCAAGATCTGGAACAGTGCCGGACAGTTCAATCCGGCTCTCGCGTCGCCCATCACCTGGATGGCGTCGATCGCGCGCAACCGCGCCATCGACGTGGTGCGCAAGAAAAGCGAGACCTCGATCGAGGAGGAGCCGGCGGCCATGGAAGTGGCAGCGGATTCACCCGATCCGCTGGCGCGCCGCGAGATGACGGAGGAGTTGAAGCGGTTGCTGGAATGCGTCGGCCGTCTCGAACCGGATCGGCAGAAGCTCGTGCTCTTGGCATATTACAACGGCTGGAGCCGTGAGCAGTTGGCTGCCAAGTTCGAGGCGCCGGTGAACACGGTGAAGACCTGGCTGCGACGGAGCATGCTGGATATCCGGGAGTGTCTTGGACTCTGATGGCCTATAGCGAAGACCATATCGCGCTCGCCGCGGAATACGCGCTCGGCACCCTCGATGCCGGCGAGCGCGTGCAGGTCGAGGCCATGATGGTCCTCGACACTGAATTCACCGCGATCGTCCGCTCGTGGGAGTATCGTCTCGGCGCGCTGAACCAGATGGTCGGATCGATCGAGCCGCGGCCGATCGTGTGGGAGAACATCAAGGCCGCGATCGGCCATGCCGCCGTGCAGCAGGCGCCGCTGGTGCTTCCCGAAGCGCCGCAACGGCCGGCGGCCGCGCCTGATGTGGCCCCGGCGGTCGTGCAGGCGCCGCCCGCGGCGGTCCCGTCGAACGTCGTCGAATTGTCGAGCCGGGCGGCGCGACGCTGGCGCAACGTGGCCTCCTTCGCCACCGCGTTGGCTGCAGCCCTGGTCGCAATGCTGGTGGTGCAGGTCTACCAGCCGGAGTTGCTGCCCAATGCGCTGCGGCCCAAGCCGCGGATCCAGACGGTGGAGGTGAAAACGCCCGCACCGTCGCCTGTGCCATCAGCGCAATATGTCGCCCTGCTGCAGCGCGACGGCGGCTCGCCCGCGTTTATCCTGACGGTCGATGCCGCGACCAAGAATTTCACCGTCCGCAAGGTCGGCGCGGATGCCGAGCCCGGTAAAAGCTTCGAGCTGTGGCTGATCTCCGACCGGCTGCCGGCGCCGCGTTCGCTCGGCGTGATCGGCGGCAGCGACTTCACCGCGCGTCCGGCGCTCGCCGATTTCGACCCCGGCACGATCAATGCCGCGACCTTTGCGGTGACGGTCGAGCAGGCCGGCGGCTCGCCGGACGGCAAGCCGCACTCGGCGCCGATCTTTACCGGCAAGCTGATCGAGACGGTACCCGCGGTCGCTGCGCCGCGCTGACGGCACGCGCGTTCACAAGCCCAACCCCACAAAAAGAAAACGCCCGTGGGGAGCGGGCGTTTTCAGCAGTCAACTTGGGGGTAGTTGGGGTCTTATTATCCACGCGGCCTTTGGGGGGCTATAAAGAACCACGTGAATTGGTGAATTCCGTTAGCGTACGACTGAGCTCCCTGAGCTGGTAATCACGACCGGCTTGCCGGCTTTCATGACCGGCGTGCTTGCGGTCTGGGTAAAGCCTTCATCCGAGGTATTGTGCGCGGAGATGCTGAACCCGGCGATCAGGATACCGGCGACAAGGGCAACGACCACGATCTTGAGGTGGGTCGTGCGATCGGCGCTGTAGATCGAGTGGTTCATTGGAAGTCTCCTGCCGCCTTCCGTTCTGCAAATTTGTCGAAGTCAGTTGCAGTCCGGTTCAACATCTCGCGTGCAGTAAACGTAGGAATCCGCCGTATCGTTCCCAAGATGCGATCACAAGGCGGTGAAAAGTCTTGAACGGCCGCGATCAAGAAAGCTGCGCGGCCGGTCGCGATGAACAAATATTTAGAGATTACATCCGCTTAATAAACGAGCGCCCGGTCGGACAATTGCGGCTGCGCGTTTAGCCTGTTCCGACAAATCGTTTGCATGTGGCGGAAAAGTTTTTCTGAAACGCGGCTGATTTGCGGCGCGCGCTTGCCTTCCACCTACACGCTGCCGACCGTCTTCAGCCGCGCGCGCGGGTGGATCTCCGCCTGCGACAGCACGGTGGTCTGCGAGCGGAAGCGTTCCACCAGCGAGTGCACGAACGGCCGGATCGCCGCCGAGGTCACCAGTACCGGCGTCTCGCCTTCGCGCGCGGCCTGCTCAAAGCTGTTGCGGACCGCGGTCATGAACTCCGACAGTTTTGAGGGCTGCATGGCGAGGCTGCGCTCCTCGCCGGTGCCGACGATCGATTCGGCGAACGCCATCTCCCAGCGCGCCGACAGTGCGATCAGCGGCAGGTAGCCGTTGTGGGAGGTATTCTGGGCGCAGATCTGGCGCGCCAGCCGGGCGCGGACGTGCTCGACCATGGTGGCCGGGTTGCGCGAGAACGCCAGCGCGTCGGCGATGCCTTCGAGGATGGTGGAGAGATCGCGGATCGAGACCCGCTCGGCCAGCAGCAGCTGCAGCACGCGCTGGATACCGGAAACCGTGACCTGGCTCGGCACGATGTCCTTGACCAGTTCGCCCTGTTCCTTCGGCAGCTCCTTCAGGAGCTTCTGGACCTCGCCATACGACAGCAGGTCGCTCATGTTGTTCTTCAGAAGCTCGGTCAGATGCGTCGAAAGCACGGTGGCGGCGTCGACCACGGTGTAGCCCTTCAGCGAGGCCTCTTCCTTCAGCGCGGCATCGACCCAGGTGGCAGGAAGACCAAAGGTCGGCTCGATGGTGTGAATGCCGGGCACGCCGACCTGGTTACCGGCGGGGTCCATGACCATGAACTGGTTCGGCCAGATCTTGCCGGTGCCGGCGTCCACTTCCTTGATCTTGATAATGTACGTGTTGGCCTCGAGCTGGACGTTGTCGAGGATGCGCACCGCCGGCATGACAAAGCCCATTTCGATCGCGAGCGAACGGCGCAGCGCTTTGATCTGTTCGGTCAGGCGGTCGGTGCCGTCGGGGCCGTTGACCAGCGGCAGCAGTGCATAGCCGAGCTCGATCTTGAGATCGTCGATCTTGAGCGCGCTGGAGATCGGCTCCTCCGCCGCAGCCTGGGCGGCGGCGGCTGCCAGTTCGGGCGCGGCGGCGGCGGCTGCATCCGCGGCCTTGACGTTGCGGTTGCGGTTCTGCGCCTTCCAGGCCAGCACCGCGGCGCCGCCGCCGAGCGCGAGGAAGGGCAGCATCGGAATGCCCGGCAGCAGCGCCAGCACCAGCATGACGCCGGCCGACATGCCGAGCGCCTGCGGGTAACCGGAGAGCTGCTTCATCATCGCCTTGTCCGCCGAACCGGTGATGCCGGCCTTCGACACCAAAAGGCCCGCCGCGGTGGAGACGATCAGCGCCGGCACCTGCGTGACGAGACCGTCGCCGACCGTCAGGATGGTGTAGGTGCGGGCGGCATCGCCAAAGCTCATGCCCTGCTGGGCGACGCCGATGATGATGCCGCCGATGACGTTGATGAACACGATCAGGAGGCCGGCGATGGCGTCGCCGCGGACGAATTTCGAGGCACCGTCCATGGCGCCGAAGAAGCCGCTTTCGTCCTCCAGCGCCTTGCGGCGCGCCTTCGCAGTCGCCTCGTCGATCAGGCCGGCGGAAAGGTCAGCGTCGATCGCCATCTGCTTGCCCGGCATCGAGTCGAGCTGGAAGCGGGCCGCGACTTCGGCGATGCGGCCCGAACCCTTGGTGATGACGATGAAGTTCACGATCACTAGGATCGCAAACACGATGATTCCGATGACGAAATTTCCGCCCATCACGAAATTGCCGAAGGCCTCGATGACGTGGCCGGCGGCGGCGGACCCCTCATGGCCATGCGACAGGATCAGGCGTGTGGACGCCATGTTGAGCGACAGCCGCAGCATGGTCGAGATCAGCAGCACGGTCGGAAACGCCGAGAATTCCAGCGGCCCCTGGATGAACAGCGCGGTCATCAGTATCAGGATCGACACCGTGATCGAGATTGCCAGGAACAGGTCCAGCACCATCGCCGGCAGCGGCAGGATCAGCACCACCAGGATGGTGAGGACGCCGAAGGCGAGGAAGAGATCGCCGCGCCTGAGGATTTCTCCGATTTCGCGGAGGCTCGGGATTCCGCCGCTGGGCGCTGCGCCGCCCTGACCCGCCGTGACATCGACCATGGTAGCCGCTTCCCCCCGCGTATGGCGCCGGGCGCCAAACGTCTGCCCGGCGGCCGGAGTGCCACCGTTCCGTAAGTGAGGTACCGCACTGGCGTCCACGGGGTCCTCCCGTTTTACGCGGCCGACGACACTCGACTTCACCCGGCAATTCTTGCCGGGTGTATGGTTAGCAAACGGTTAACGGGGGGCTGTCGGAGCGGTCAGAGACCATCATTCCGCTCCCTCCGCCCATCATTCCGGAGCGCGAAGCGAACCCGGAATCTCTCGCCATACTTGGCCCGTCATACCCGCGAAGGCGGGTATCCAGTACGCCGCGGCCTTTCGTCTCAATTACAGTGGTCCCTGGAATACTGGGTCCCCCGCCTTCGCGGGGGACGACAATGTGTATGGGTCCGCGTCCATGACGCGCTTCGTCAATTCCCCGTTGGGCAAAACTCCATTTAGGTCAGCCCCGCTGCATTTTCCGACTCGGCAGACCGTGCTCGTTCTTTGAACATTGAGTGCGGGTTGCGAGGCCAAGGCGTGAGCCATTTTTCTTCCATGATCTTGCTCGTGGCATCCTTGATGCTGACGGCATTCTTCGGCGTGGCGGCCTGGCGCACGTCCGATGATGGTTCTGATATCACCGGCAGCATTCCGCCGGCCTCCAGCCAGATGCATTGAAATCCTTACCTGCATTCACACACACCTCCGCATTCCCGCGACGCGCTTCGCCCGGGCTTTGCAGATCGTTT
>PNLC01000237.1 GCA_013822885.1 Bradyrhizobium sp. | reverse complement strand
GTCCGTGATCGGCGCGATTTCCGGGATCCTGATCGTGCCGATCACGACCCTCTACTACGACACCGGCTTCCTGATCGGCCTGAAGGGTTTCATCGCCGCGATCATCGGCGGGTTGGTGAGCTATCCGCTGACCGCGGTGGCCGCCCTGATCGTCGGCTGCGTCGAAGCCTTTTCCTCGTTCTATGCGAGCAACTTCAAGGAGGTCATCGTCTTCACGCTGATCATTCCCGTGCTGGTGCTGCGATCGCTCGCGGCACCCGCGGTCGAGGAAGAGAAGGACTGACGGCGATGAGAGAGCGGCTTCTCCTCGTCATCTTCGCACTCGTCATGGCGGCGATCCCGTTCATCCCGGGCGTGCCGCCGTTCTGGATCGTGCTCCTGAACAACATCGGCCTCGCCGCGCTGGTGGCGATGGGCCTGGTGATCCTGACCGGCGTCGGCGGCCTGACCTCGTTCGGCCAGGCCGCCTTCTGCGGCTTCGGTGCGTATACCACCGCGGTGCTGACGACGGCCTATGGCGTCTCGCCCTGGCTGACGCTGCCGCTCTCGCTGCTCGTCAGCGGCATCGCCGCCGTCGTGCTCGGCATCGTCACCGTGCGGCTGTCCGGCCACTATCTGCCGCTCGGCACCATCGCCTGGGGCATCGGCCTGTTCTACCTGTTCAGCAAGCTGGAATTCCTCGGCCGCAATGACGGCATATCGGGCATTCCGCCGCTCTCGATCGGCAATTTTCGCATGCTCGATCCCGGCACGATCTATTTCGCGATCTGGATCGCGGTGCTGATCTCGGCATTACTGACCATGAACCTGCTGGACTCCCGCACCGGCCGCGCGATCCGCGCGCTGCGGCGCGGCCATATCGCCGGCGAAGCGTTCGGCGTGCAGACGCCGCGCGCCAAGCTCCTGGTGTTCGTCTATGCGGCGGTACTCGCGGGCTTGTCCGGCTGGCTCTATGCGCATTTCCAGCGCGCCGCCAACCCGACGCCCTTTGGCGCGCATGCGGGCATCGAGTATCTGTTCATCGCCGTGGTCGGCGGCGCCGGCTATGTCTGGGGCGCCGTGCTCGGCGCCGGCATCGTCGTGATCCTGAAGGAAGTCCTGCAGAGCTATCTACCGTATGTGTTCGGCGGCCAGAGCCAGCTCGAGACCATCGTGTTCGGCATCCTGCTGGTGGTGCTGCTGCAATTGGCGCCGACCGGCGTCTGGCCGTGGCTGATGTCGCGATTGCCGTTCAAGCCGCCCCGCAAGCTGACCGACACTTCGCTTCCGCCTGCCACGCGCGTGCGCGCGCCGGCGTCTCCGGCGACGCTGCTGCAGATCGACAAGGCGCGCAAGCAGTTCGGCGGCGTCATTGCGGTCAACGATGTCTCGTTCGATGTGCAGGCGCGCGAGATCGTCGCCTTGATCGGTCCTAACGGCGCCGGCAAGAGCACGACGTTCAACCTGATCACGGGCGTGCTGACGACGACCGGTGGCACGATTACCGTGCTCGGCAACAAGGTCGACAACGCGCCGCCGCAGGAAGTCGTCAAGCTCGGCGTCGCCCGAACCTTCCAGCACGTCAAGCTGGTGCCTGATATGACCGTGCTGGAAAACGTCGCGATCGGCGCGCATCTGCGCGGGCACGCGGGCGCGATCGCCAGCATGTTCCGGCTGGACCGTGGCGACGAGGCGAAACTTCTTGCAGAAGCCGCGCGCCAGATCGAGCGCGTCGGTCTCGGCGACCAGATCGACCAGCTGGCCGGAAGCCTGTCGCTCGGCCAGCAGCGCATCGTCGAGATCGCCCGCGCGCTGTGCGTCGACCCGCTGCTGCTGCTACTCGATGAGCCGGCCGCGGGACTGCGGCATATGGAGAAACAGCGCCTCGCCGCACTCCTGCGCCAATTGCGTGACGGCGGCATGTCGGTGCTGCTGGTCGAGCACGACATGGGGTTCGTGATGGATCTCGCCGACCGTGTCGTGGTGCTGGATTTCGGCACCAAGATCGCCGAGGGCACACCTGCTGCGATCAAGTCCAATCCAGACGTGATCAAGGCCTATCTCGGAGCCACGGCATGAGCGCGCTGCTATCGGTCTCCGACGTGCATGTTTCCTACGGCAAGGTCGAAGCCGTGCGCTCGGTGTCGCTCGACGTCGCCGGCAACGAGATCGTCACCATCATCGGTGCCAACGGCGCCGGCAAGAGCACGCTGCTCAACGCCATCATGGGCGTGCTGCCGCTGAAGGGCGCCGCTACGCTCGCCGGCAGCGACATGGCGCCGCTCGATATCGAGGACCGCGTCGCCGCCGGCCTCAGCCTCGTGCCTGAGCATCGCGAACTGTTCGGAACCATGAATGTCGAGGACAACCTCCTGCTCGGGGCGTTTCGGATTCCGAAGGCTACCGCGGCGCAATCGTTCGAAAAGGTCTATGCGCTGTTTCCACGGCTGAAGGAGCGGCGCAAGCAACTGGCCGGCACGCTCTCCGGCGGCGAGCAGCAGATGCTGGCGATGGGCCGCGCGTTGATGGGCGCGCCCAAATTGCTGATGCTCGACGAACCGAGCCTTGGCCTCGCGCCGATCATCGTCGCCGACATCTTCCGCACCATCGGCGAGTTGCGTGCCGCCGGCGTCTCTGTGCTGCTGGTGGAGCAGAACGCGAAGGCGGCGCTGCAGATCGCCGACCGGGCCTACGTCATGGAGCTCGGCGAGTTCATCCTCTCCGGATCGGCCAGGGACATCGCGTCCAACCAGCGCGTCGCGGCGAGCTATCTCGGCTTTCAGCACGAGGGCACGAGCGGCGTCTAGCTCAGCCGCCATCGGCCTTCGAGCCTCGACGGAGATTGTCGATCAGGATGTACACGCTGATCAGGAACACCCAGAACGGCAATACCGCGAAACTCCAGCTGATGAAAAAGCTTCCCATCAGCAGCAACAGCGCCAGCAGGAAGCCGAGATAGGCGATCCAGCGCGGAGCAATGCCGGTACGGATCACGACGGTCGACGTGGAAATCATGAACACCGCAGCCATCTTGATCGCGTACACGTTTGCGATGATGTAGGAAGCGGCGCGCGCGAAGCGAAAGGTGGCCGAATTCATCAGTTCATGCGGCGTGGAAACAGAAGCGACCAGCACAATGGCGCCGATTACGGCGGCGGCGGCGAACAGCATCGCCAGAAACAACAGGCCGCTCCCGAAAAACACGGTGGCGAAAAAGCGGTCCTCAAGCTGGGCGAGCCGGTCTCGCAGCACGCCGATAAACCACAGGAAGGCGACACCGGCAAACGGCACCAGGTTCAACGCAACCGTGACTGCTCTAGTGTCGGTCGCCAGCCACGCGCCAGGCTCGAGCGGATCTGCCGGGATCGAAGTCCGCAGCAGCCAAAGGATCGATAGCAGGAGCAGCGAAAAAACAATGCCTGCGATGGCCGCGGCCTTCGGCGTTTTTAGCTGCGCATGAGTGAGAAAGCCATTCTCGGACATCGCCACCGGTCCTCATTTCCACCCATCGCAATCAACGTCGAGCCCCGGCAGGGCTCACGGCGCCACCCATTGCGCCACCTTTCCGGAGTGCCCGCCCAGGCCCTGCGGGTCCGCGACGCGAGCCAGCGCCAATTCCTCCGGATAGGTGAAGATCCGCTCGACTTCACGATCGAGCAAGCTCAGTTGTCGAAGCAGCGCGTCGCGACGGTTCGCCGGCAGCGTATGCACCAGGTTCTCAATCATCGCCCGCATCCGTCTCACGATCTGAAGATTGTTCGAGCCGCAGCTGCGGATCTCGCTGAAGGCGAGATGGACAAAATCGTCCCAGTCTGGTGTCCGGAAGATAACGCGAATTTGCCCGTATTGATCCAGCAGTTCGTCAGCGCGCAGGTAGCGCTTTCCGACCGTTCGCAGCATGCGATGAAGTTGATCCATGGCGAGCACGGCCGTGGTGGGATCGTTGATAGCCGGCGAGAGCGCCTTGAGCGCGACGTCGACGACAATGCGAAACGCAAAGGTGGGATCCTGATCCATCGCGCGCTCCGATCCAAACGCGACCCTTGAACTCAACGCATGCTCGTCGAGCGAGCAGGCCCCGCTGTACAGATTGAACAGCGGATCGTCGGTCGCGACGAAATCGCCGATCTGCGGGACGAACTCGATAATTCCTTTCGATCGCTCAGCCTGTGCCTTCAACGCTTCGAGATCGACCGCCACCACAATGGCCGATTCCCCCAGGTGCCGGATCACCCGGCCCGGGGGACCGAGATTGATCGCTTCACCTTCCTCGATATCGCTACCGTGAGCTATGACGGGATAGACACTTTCGGTCACGGCTATCCCGGCGGCGCCGACATGGGCCAGAAGGCTGATCGGGCGCAGCAACCGCGAGGCGTAGTCGATCAGATGGAAGAACGCAGCAAGCGAGAAAATGCCGAACAGCATCGCCAGCAGCATCACCAGCTGATGGACCTCGTTACCCATGAGGTTCTGGGCACTGAGCACAAACATCAATGTAAATATGAAGAGTCCGACCGTGTACTTGACGACGCGATTGCGCAAGAGCGTCGTTGCGATCAGTCGCGGGGTCAGCTGTGCGCTGGCAACCTGGATCGCTATCAGCAGGGAGCCGAAAGTGAATACAACGAAGGACAGGGTTATCGTTGCAAACGCTTCGAGCAATGCCCGCGCGCCACTTTGCGTGAAGCCCAGCAAGCTCCATCCAAGCCATGCATCGAGCCGATGCAAAATCCGGGCTACTACCAGCTCGAGCGGAACTGCCACGAACGGAACCAGCCAAAGCGAGGATTTGAGATAGTTTTTGAAACCGTAAAGCCTGCTCCAACTCATCATGCCTTTACCTGCAAAAGCGAGCGCCACGACGATAGGGCCCGAAATCGAGCCAGCGATAATCCCATGAACAATCCAATGAGGCGCTGGACTTCCGCCGACCTCCATTGATCTAGATCAAGTCGGCCGTCGTGGCGCCATCAAGTCTGGGGCCGCAAACATGCGGACTGCAGGGTTCGATGGCGGTAGCGGAGGCGGATCTGAAAACAGTCGACATCATTTATCGTTATGAGGCGCGCGATACTGCCGCGCGGCCTCTGCCAATGGATAGCGATGCAGCCTTGCGCAGATTGAATGGCGGCAACAGCAATTTCGCGGCGCTTCTCGATCACGTCAAACACGAGAGCGGAATACAGCAGATCATACTGGTCGATCCGGGAGATCTGGGCCTCGATCCGAGCGTCGCTGGAGCACCCAAACAGCGCCCGTTCGCGGCAGTGCTCGGGTGTTCGGATGCCCGTGTACCCATCGAACTCATCTTCAACGAGGGACCGAACGACCTGTTCGTCGTGCGCGTAGCAGGTAACGGCCTCGGCACTGAGGTGCTGGGCAGCCTGAAATACGCCGTGGATCACCTGGGTGGTACGTTGAAGCTGATTGTCGTGCTCGGGCACAGCGGATGCGGGGCTCTCACCACGGCGGTCGATGTGTTTCTCAACCCGGGCGACTACCTGGCGATTGCCGCGCAGCACTCAATTCGGAATATTCTGGACCGCGCGCTCATCGTCGTTCAGGCCTCGGCAACCAGGCTGCTTTCGGCGTTCGGCGACGGCGTCACACGCAATCCGGGCTACCGGCAGGCACTGATCGAGGCATCGATTGTCACCAATGCCGCGCTTTCCGCCTACTCGATCCAGCAGGAGTTCATCAGCCACGACCTGCAGGGATTGCAGGCCGTCTACGGCGTTTACGTGCTCGAGACCCGCGAGGTATGGGCGCCACGCTCGGGCAGCATCAAGGGAGGCGGACTGGCCTCGCCTCCGCGCGATCTCGCTGGATTTGCCGCCTTTTCCGACGCAGTCGTTCAGTCGGAGCGAATTGCCTCCTATCTGAACTCCGGGGCGTCTGATTAGAAACGCGTCGAGGGTGGGCAGGGCGCTGTCGGCGCCGAGCCCACCGCTCTGTTAGATCTCATCCCTTAGGTTTAGTGGTGTTACACCTCACTTCGCCGGGACGTATTTGCCGTCCTTCACGGTCAGGATGATGCGCGAGCGGTCGTCGAGGCCGTAGCGATCCTTTTCGGTGAAGTTGTAGACGCCCTGGCTGGCGGCGATGTCCTTCTCGGTCATCAGCGCCTGCCGGATGGCCTCGCGGAATTCCGGCGTGCCGGGTTTCGCCTTCTTCAGTGCCACCGGTACCACGCGCTTGAGCACCTCGAAGGCGTCGTAGGAGTGGCCGGCGAACTGGCTGCGGCTGTTGGCGCCGTACTTGGCTTCATACGCCGTATTGAGCGCAAGCCCGGGCTTCTTGGTCAGCGCGCTGTCCGGCTGCGATTCCGGCGACATCACCGGACCCGACGCCATGATCACGCCCTCGGCCGACGGGCCGGCGATGCGGATGAAGTCCATGCTGGCGGCGCCGTGGGTCTGGTAGATCAGGCCCTTGTAGCCACGCTCGCGCAGCGTCGTCTGCGGCAGCGCCGCGGCGGTCCCGGAAGCGCCGACGAGGACGGCGTCGGGGTTGGCGGCGACGATCTTCAACACCTGGCCCGCGACCGACGTATCCGGACGGGCGAAACGCTCTTCGGTCGCCACGCTCAATCCCATCGGGATAGCCTGGGTCTTGAAGTCGTTCATCCAGAGGTCGCCGTAGGAATCGGAGTAGCCGATATAGCCGACGGTCTTGATGCCGTGCGCCTTCATGTGCTCGTACAGCACCTTGCCCATGATCGGAATCGGCTGCGGCATGGCGACCGACCACTTC
>PNLC01000236.1 GCA_013822885.1 Bradyrhizobium sp. | reverse complement strand
GGGGTTCGCCGTGTAGGGAATGCGGCAGGAGGCCGAGCGGTTGCGCGCGGAGTAGGCGAGCAGCACGGGGGCTTCATATCCCGGGACCAGGCGCTTGTAGGAATTGGTCGACGGGTTGGTGAAGGCGTTGATCGCCTTGGCGTGCTTGATGATGCCGCCGATGTAGTGCAGGCAGGTTTCCGAGAGGTCGGCATACTTGTTGCCCGCGAACACCGGCTTGCCGTCCTTCCAGATCGACTGGTGGACATGCATGCCCGAGCCGTTGTCGCCATAGACCGGCTTCGGCATGAAGGTGGCGGTCTTGCCGTAGATGTGGGCGACCTGGTGGATGCAGTATTTGTAGATCTGCATCTGGTCGGCCATCAGCGTCAGCGTATCGAACTTCATGCCGAGCTCGTGCTGGGCCGAAGCGACTTCATGGTGATGCTTCTCGACCTTGACGCCCATCTTGGCCATGGCGCCGAGCATTTCGGAGCGCATGTCCTGCACCGAGTCCTGTGGCGGGACCGGGAAGTAGCCGCCCTTGGTGCGGATCCGGTGGCCGAGATTGCCGCCCTCATACTCGGTGTCCGAGTTGGTCGGCAGTTCCGAGGAGTCGAGCTTGAAGCCGGTGTTGTAAGGGGTGGTCTGGAACCGCACGTCGTCGAATACGAAGAACTCGGCTTCCGGTCCGACGAACACGGTGTCGCCGACGCCCGACGATTTCACCATCGCCTCGGCCTTCTTGGCCATGCCGCGCGGGTCGCGGTTGTAGGGCTCGCCGGTGGTTGGCTCGAGCACGTCGCAGGTGATGACCATGGTGGTCTCGGCGAAGAACGGATCGATCGTCGCGGTGACCGGGTCGGGCATCAGGCACATGTCGGATTCGTTGATCGCCTTCCAGCCGGCGATCGAGGAGCCGTCGAACATCGTGCCTTCGGCAAAGATTTCCTCGTCGATCATGCCGATGTCGAAAGTCACGTGCTGCCACTTGCCACGCGGATCGGTAAAGCGCAGGTCGACGTATTTCACGTCGTTGTCCTTGATCGATTTCAGGACGTCTTTGGCGGTCTTCATGAATACCCCTTTTGCTACTAACGGGTCGGTTTCCAGGATCCTGGAGCCATGCCAGCCCTGATTGCATCAGCGCCTGGCTCCAGTCTTTTGTTCTGACGCGGTTTCTTGATGCGAACCGGTTTCCACCCCGGATCAAGTCCGGGGCAGGCTTTCGCTTGAAAACGCTATTGACGGCACGACATTTCGCGAACGATCCGATTAAGACATCGCGAACGAAATCAGGCTGCCGAAGCAGCCCTTTTCCTGTTCTTCAGTCACAAAATTCGGATAGCATCCGGCTTGGAGAGCGTCCAGCCCGTTAGATGGCGTCCAGCCCGGATTCTCCGGTTCTGATCCGGATCGCTTCCTCGATGTTGGAGACGAAGATCTTGCCGTCGCCGATGCGCCCGGTCTGGGCAGCGCGCCTGATCGCGTCGATCGCCTTCTCGACCAGATCATCCCCGATCACGATCTCGATCTTCACCTTGGGCAGGAAGTCGACGATGTATTCCGCGCCGCGATAGAGTTCGGCGTGTCCCTTCTGCCGGCCGAAGCCCTTGGCTTCGGTCACGGTGATGCCCTGCAGCCCGACTTCCTGAAGCGCTTCCTTTACCTCGTCGAGCTTGAATGGCTTGATGATCGCTTCGATCTTCTTCACTGAGCGCCTCCCGGGCATTTCCGAAATACAAAATGGGTTCGATGTTGCGCGAGGCGCCGTCTGGTTTGATCCTTGCTCCGGAAAAACCGGAGTGCCCATAATTGCCGCGCGGCTGCGACGATTCTGAGCCGAGGTCAGCTAACCGACTTCCTCAAAAGCAGGGTCTATGCCAAGTTGTTAATGCGTCTGATTTCGGAATGTTATCAGACTTTTAACAGGCAATTGGAAGGGGTCGGCGCGAACGCCTCATGATAGCTCAGCTTAACAAATAGGCAAATAGGTCAATTCGTATGCAGTCTAAGTCAAGTGTACCGCTCGCGCGCCGGAATATGCCTCTTAAAAGGCGGGTGGACTGAGGATTCAGCATGGAAGTCTTGACCACCACTGAAATGGAGCGCGCCGACCGGCTGACGATCGCAGCCGGCACGCCAGGCTTCGCGCTGATGATGAGCGCGGGACAGGCCGTGGCCGAAGCCGCAATGGACCTCGTCGAGGACGGACCGATCGTGGTGGTCGCGGGCCGCGGCAACAATGGCGGCGATGGTTTTGTGGCGGCGGCCGAACTGGCGGCGCGGGGCCGTGAGGTGTCGGTCATCCTGCTGTGCGAGCGCGACAGCCTGCAGGGCGATGCGGCGCTCGCCGCACGCGGCTGGAAGTATCCGGTGTTGCCGTTCAACCCGCAGGCGATCGGCAAGCCGGCGCTGATCGTCGACGCGCTGTTCGGCGCCGGGCTCAATCGCCCCGTCAAGGGCGATCCGCTCGAGATGATCGAGGCGATCAACGCCAACGGCGCGCCGGTGCTCGCCGTCGACCTGCCCAGCGGGATCAACGGCACGACCGGCGCCGTGATGGGCGCAGCGATCAACGCCGCGGAAACCGTGACGTTCTTTCGCCGCAAGCCGGCGCATCTGTTGATGCCGGGACGCAAGCACTGCGGCCGTGTGCGCGTCGCCGACATCGGCATCGATCCCAGCGTGCTCGTCGAGATCGGCCCGCAGACGTCGGAGAACGTTCCGCCGAGCTGGCGGAAATCCTTCCCCGTGCCCGATATCGACGGCCACAAATATGCCCGCGGCCACGCCGTCGTGCTGTCCGGCGAACTCGCATCCACCGGAGCCGCGCGGCTGGCCGCGCGGGGCGCGCTGCGGGCAGGGGCGGGACTCGTCACGGTGGCATCGCCCCGCGATGCGCTGGCCGTGAATGCTGCGGCGCTGACGGCGGTGATGGTTCGCGCGATCGACAACGTCATTCAGTTTGCCGAAATGCTCGATGACAGGCGGCTCAATTCCGTGGTGATCGGACCGGGCGCCGGCGTCGGCAGGCGCACGCGCGATCTGGTCCACACCGCGCTGTCGGCGCGCCGTGCTCTCGTGCTCGATGCCGACGCGCTGACGAGTTTTGCCGAAGCGCCCGAGCGGCTGTTTGAGCAGATCAAGGCGAGCCACGATCCGCAGGTCGTCCTGACCCCGCATGAGGGCGAGTTTCCGCGGCTGTTCAGCGATATCAGCAACAAGCATCCCGGCCGCTCGAAACTGGAGCGGGTGCGGGACGCCGCCGAGCGCTCCGGGGCCGTCGTGCTGTTGAAGGGACCGGATACGGTGGTGGCATCTCCGGACGGACGCGCCAGCATCGCCTCCAACGCGCCGCCCTGGCTCGCAACCGCCGGCGCCGGCGACGTGCTGGCCGGAATCGTCACAGGCGTTCTGGCGCAAGGCGTGGCGGCCTACGAAGCCACCTGCATCGGCGTGTGGATGCACGGCGAGGCCGCGCGCGAGGCGGGACCGGGGCTGATTGCGGAAGATCTGCCGGAAGTGCTGCCCGCGGTGTTCCGCCGGCTCTATGACGAGTTCGGGATCGAGTATTGAAGGCTTGATTATCGATAGTCCGTAGTTTATAAACTACATGTGTTTGAGCTGAAGCAGACAGAAACTTTTCGAAAGTGGCGCCTGCGGCTCAAAGATCACCGCGCTCGTGCGATGATCGCTTCGCGACTGGATCGGCTGGCTCAAGGGCACGCTGGCGATGTTGAGCCGGTTGGCGAAGGCATCAGCGAACTGCGCATCCACTTCGGCCCCGGCTACCGTGTCTATTTTCAGAAGCGGGGAAACACGATCGTCGTTCTGCTTTGCGGCGGCGACAAGAGCACCCAGGCGAAAGACATCAAGACGGCGAAGCAACTTGCCAAGGCATGGAGTGAATGAGATGGGCGAGAAGCTGACAACCTATGACCCGGCTGAGGATCTGCAGTCCGACGAGGCGATCGCCGTGTTTATGGGTGAAGCCTTCAAGACAGAAGATGCAGGCTATATTGCACATGCGCTTGGCGTCGTTGCCCGTGCAAAGGGGATGACTCAAATTGCCAATGAGACCGGACTTTCACGCGAGCAGCTCTATCGCTCGTTCAGCACAAACGGAAATCCGACCTTGAAGACGACGATTGCCGTGATGAAGGCGCTGGGAATCGAACTCACGGCAAAGCCCGCATCCAGTGAAGACGCGGCGGCGTAGGGCGGCAGGTCACGTCACCAGATATTTCGTCACCGCCGCTTCGTCCCATTCCATGCCGAGCCCGGGCCCTCGCGCAGTCACCGCGCCATCGACGATCTCGGCGGGATGGACGAGGATGACGCAGGCAAAATCCAGAAATTCGAGCCAGTGTGCAGTCGGCGTCACCGCCAGCAGGTGCGCGCTGGCCTCCGCAAACAGATGGCTCGACACCGGAATGTTCGCAGCCTCCGCTTGCGCTGCGACCTGCAGCCAACCGGTGACGCCGCCGCACTTCATGACGTCGGGCATGATGAAGTCGCTGGCACCTAGCGCGATTGCTTCGGCGAAGCCGCGCGGAAACCACCAGTTCTCGCCGGCCTGGATCGGCGTCGGCGAGGTCTCGCGCACCTTGGCGTGGCCTGTGAGATTTTCCTGCGGCACCGGCTCCTCGATCCAGTGCAGATCGTAGGGTGCGAGGCGGGCAATTCGCCGCGACGCTTCAGCGGGATCGAGCGACTGGTTGAAGTCGAGCATCAGCGCCACATCAGGGCCGAGCAGGGCGCGCACGCCCTTGACCATGCGCTCGTCGTTGGCGACGTCGCCATCGCCGCCCTTGATCTTGATGCCGCGAAAACCCTGTTCGAGCGAGCGCCGCAGCGCCCTCTCATCGGCGGTGGGATCGATCACGCCGTAGCTGTCATACGCCTTGATCGGCCGCGGCGAGCCGCCGAGCATCTCGGCCAAGGGCCGGCCCGCGATCTGGCCGAGCGCATCCCAATAGGCCATGTCGAGGCCGGACACCGCCATGCCGACGAGCCCCTGCCAGCTCAGCAGCCGGAATTTGGCGTCCATCGTCGCCATCAAATCGTAGGGCGCGACCGGCCGGCCGGTGAGTTCGCGCCCGATTTCCTCGATCAGATGCACCAGCGGATTCACGGTCAGCCGGGCGTAGGCGAAGATGTAGGCCCGGCCGGTGACGCCCTGATCGGTCTCGACGTCGATCAGCACCAGCGGTGCGGCGTCGATGGTGGTGAAGGCCGTCTTGACGGGGCGGGCGATGGGCACCACGACGCCGCGGGCCTTGACGTTGCGGATCGCGGGGACTGACTTGCTCATGCGGGCCTCCTCCCTCACTCGACAGCGTACCATCGAACCAGCCGGGGCGCTGCCCAGTCGGTAGCGACGGATTCGATCAGCCAGCGGCCGGAATATTCGGCCAGGAAGGCGATGCGCTGGGTCTGGCCGGGTTCGATGGCGAGCGTATCCAGCCAGAACGGTTTCCAGCCGTCGTCAAGCCGGTCCAGCAGCCGGAAGTGATGGCCGTGGAGGTGGAATACGGTCGCAATCGCAGCGCGGTTGGTCAGCGCCAGCACCACGACACGGCCGGCCCTGGCGCGGAAGGCGGGCGTGGCGGCGGCCTTGAAGTCAGCCGGGCGAGCCCAATCGGGCGGGGCGCCGAGCGCGAGATCGAAGCGCTGGGCGTTCTTCAGGTCGAGTTGGGCCGGCAGCCCGTTGGACGGAAGCGGTGGCGCCGGGAGAAGGGGCGCGCGGCGCTCCAGCGAGCCCGAGATCGTGAGCTTGCCGATCGTGTGGGCCTCCTTGCCGTCATGGAGCACGATCGAGGCCGTGGTCGCCGTGTCCACGAACGCGTCGATGCGGCTCCCGGGCGCCAGCACCAGCGCGCCATTGCGTGCCGGGAACGGCTCGGCGGGCTGGCCGTCGATGGCCATGACGCGGACCTCGTGGTTCTCCAGTTTAAGCGCCACGACAGTGCGTTGGGAGCCATTGATGAAGCGCAGCCGCAGTCGCTGATTGCGGAGGGCTGTGAGTTCGAACGAGGTTTGGCCGTTAAGGGTATAAAGCGGCTTGGTATCCTTCGCATCGAGGCCCGGCGCGATCGCGGTGCCGTCGGGCCGCAACCGCCATTCCTCGATCAGAAGCACCTCGTCGCGATCGACGGGAATCGTTTCGCTTTCGAGGACGAGCAGCGGCTTGCTGCGCGAGGGCTGGGCCTGGCCGTCGCCGAGCAGGCCGGGATCGCACAGAAAGGTGCCGGCATGGCGGAAGGTGAGCCGGAAGGCTTCGCTGGCGCCGGCAGCAATCGGGGGCCGCGCCAGCAGCGGCTCAGTGGCATTGTTGCCGTCTACGCCCCGCCAGTGCAGCGCCAGCGGGACCTGCAGCCCGTTACCGATGCTGACCTCAGCCGTCGCGCCGCGCCTTGAGGAGAGATCGCTCCCGGAGAGTCCCCAGGCCGACGTTTCCGGCCCGTCGGGACGCCACTTCAGACGCTCCGGGGCGGCCTTGAGGGCCAGGGAGGCGGCGAGGGCCGGCGAAGAGGAGCGCCCCTGGGCAAGGGCTCTTGCGGGCCAGACCGGGGCCAGCGCGGCGGCGCCCAAACCTGCCATCAGCTTTCGTCTATCCAGCTCGGATTCGGGGCTTGCCATCGGACCGATGCGGACCATTTTTGAGGTGAGAAGTCCAGTCGCAGCGGGTGCGACGGAAGGGCACAAAACCGGCCATTTTTTTGCTGCGAACCGAGAGGCTCATGTTATAAGCCCGCCGCCCGCGGCATCGCGGCCGGA
>PNLC01000235.1 GCA_013822885.1 Bradyrhizobium sp. | reverse complement strand
GGACGAGATCGGCTTCGCCGCCACCGGCACGCTGTATGCGGCAGCCGGCCTCGCGCTGATGCTGGCGATCGTGCTGCACTGGCGCGCCGATCTCTGGCACGTGCACGCGCCGGCGAACGCGCGGTGAATTGACTGCCGCGCCCACCGCTTCGAGCGCGGTGCGAACTGCCGGATTTTTCCAGATTATTTGTTGACTGAACCTGATGATTTGTACGAACGTACAAATCTGAGGAGCGGATAGCAAATCCGATGACGCGAAATCCCAATATGCGGGAAGCGATCCTGAGCGCGGCCGAATTGCTGTTCTCGACCCGTGGCTTCAACGCTGTTTCGATCCGCGACATCGCGCTGGAAGCGGGCGCCAATCCCGGCAGCGTCACCTATCACTTCAAGACCAAGGACGGCCTGCTGCTCGAAATCTACAAGCGTCACTGCGGTCCGATGAACAAGCGGCGCATCGAATTGCTGGTGGCAGCAAGGCGCGTGCGTGACGTCGAGGACCGGCTGGAGGCCATCGTGCGCGCCTATGTGCAGCCGGCGTTTTCGTCCAGCAGCGATCTCGCCGGCGGCGGGGCGCGGTTCACGCGGCTGCGCGCCGTGATGTCGGCGGAAGGCAATGCCGTGGTGGGTCGCATCATTGCCGAGATATTCGACGACACCACCAATTCATTCATCGACGCGATCGAGGAAAGCCTGCCGCAACTGCCGCGGTCGACGATCGTATGGCGGTCCCAGTTCCTGCTCGGCGCTCTCTATTACACGCTCGTCAACCCGGAGCGGGTCACACGTCTGGCGCGCGGCGAAGCCGACGGCGCCGACATGGCGGAGGCGATCGAGCAGATCGTCGCCTCGACGGTCGCCTCGCTGCGGGCTTCCGACGTCGATCATCCGCCGTCTGCAACAGGCGTCGTTCGAAGGCGCAAAGAAAATCCGGCTTCATGACATCAATGCGCCGAAGGAGGAAATCCCGATCATGAGCAATGCTGGCAAGACCGGCCTGGTGGTCACGGCGCATCCCGGCGATTTCGTCTGGCGCGCGGGAGGAGCGATCGCGCTGCACGCAAAAAAGGGCTATCGCATCAAGATCGCCTGCCTGTCGTTCGGCGAGCGCGGCGAAAGCCAGTTCGCCTGGAAGGCGACCGGCGCGACCATGGAGAAGGTCAAGGCCGGCCGGCGCGACGAGGCGCAGCGCGCGGCCGAGATGCTGGGGGCGGAGATCGAATTCTTCGACGCCGGCGATTATCCGCTGCGGCTGACGGAAGCGCATTTCGACCGCATGGTCGACATCTACCGCGAACTCAGTCCGTCCTTCGTGCTCACCCACGCTTTCGAAGATCCGTATAATTTCGATCATCCCAACGCCGCGCATTTCGCCCAGGAAACCCGCGTGGTCGCGCAGGCGATGGGCCACAAGCCCGGCGCCAAATATACTTACTCCGCCCCGCCGGTATTTCTGTTCGAGCCGCACCAGCCGGAGATGTGCAATTTCAAGCCGCAGGTGATCCTCAACATCGACGAGGTCTGGGAAATCAAGCGCAAGACGTTCGAGATTCTCGCCGCACAGAAACATCTGTGGGCCTATTATGAGCGGGTCGCGCTGCAGCGGGGCGTGCAGGGCGGCCGCAACACCGGCAAGCCCATGACCTATGGCGAGGCCTATCAGCGGCTGTTCCCGATGGCGTTGGAGGAACTGGCATGACGACGGTCGTTGTCGGAATTAACGGCGCACGCGAGGAGGACTGAGGTGGCAATGCGCCTCAAGACCCTGCTCGGCGACCACCCCGGTACGGCGGCGCTGAAGAACGGCCTGGTCAAATCCGACCTCGTCGAATTCGAATTCGCGCAATATTCGCCGACCAACATGGGCTTCAAGCCGATGGTGCGCGAGGACGCGTTCGACGTCTCGGAGATGGCCATCGTCACCTACCTGATGGCGAAATCCTTCGGCAAGCCGATGGTGCTGCTGCCGGATGTGGTGCTGGCGCGGTTTCAGCACGGGCACGCGCTCTACAATGCGAAGGCGGGAAAGCTCACGCCGCATGATCTCAATGGCAAACGCGTCGGCATCCGCTCCTTCACTACCACGACCGGTGCCTGGCTGCGCGGCATCCTCGCCAACGACCATGGCGTCGATCTCGATTCGATCGACTGGGTTACCTTTGACGACGCCCATGTCGCGGAATACGTGGATACAACCAAGCGCGGGCCGGCCGGCAAGCAGATCATCCAGATGCTGATCGATCGCGAACTCGACGCGGTGCTCGGCGAGAAATCCGATCATCCGGACTTGAAGCCGCTGTTTGCCGACGTCATCGCCGAGGAAGAGGCCTGGTTCGGCAAACACAAGGTCGTTCCGATCAATCATATGGTGGTGGTGAGCCAGGCGTTGTCGGAGCAGCATCCGGAAATCGTGCGCGAAGTTCATCGCCTGCTGGCGGCATCGGCTGCGATCACGGCTCGGTTCGACCGCGATGCGATGCGGCGCTCGCTGGAATTGATCATCGGTTACTCTGCGCAGCAAAATCTCATTCCGCGCGCGTTCACTGTGGACGAGTTGTTCGACGACGTCACGCGGGCGCTTTGGTAAGACTCACACGGCTGTCATCATCCGCGAAGGCGGATGATCCAGTACTCCGAGGCGTTGCGATCATTCTCGACAGCGCGGCGTACTGGTTACCCCGCCTTCGCGGGTATGACGGCAGGAAGTTGCAGCAATCAGGAGAAGCAGGACATGACCCCCGAGCCGATCTTCGATCTCGCCCATCTCGGCCACATGGAATTGCTGACGCCGAAGCCGGACGAGAGCCTGAAGTTCTTCGTCGATATCATGGGCATGACGGTCAGCGGCCAGAAGGGCTCTTCGGTCTATCTGCGCGGCTGGGACGATTACGAACGATATTCGCTCAAGCTGACGGCGTCAAAAACCTCGGGCATGGAGCACATGGCGCTGCGCGCGCGCAGCCCGCAGGCGCTCGAGCGCCGCGTCGCCGCACTGAAGGGATCCGGCTTTGACATCGGCTGGACCGGCGGCGACATGGGGCAGGGGCCGGCTTTCCGCTGCCGCGACCCCGACGGCCACATCGTCGAACTCTACTACGAGACCGAGTGGTACCAGGCGCCGCCCGAACTCAAGCCGGCGCTAAAGAACCAGGCGCAGCGGTTTCCTGCGCGCGGCGTCAACGTGCGGCGGCTCGATCACCTCAATTGCCTTGCCGTCGACATCAAGGCGAACCGCCTGTTCTTCGAAAATTACCTGGGCTTGCGCACCACCGAACAGATCGTGCTCAACGACGGCACGGAAGCCGCGATGTGGATGACGATGTCGAACAAGAGCTACGACTTCGCCTATACGCGGGATCATTACGGCAAGCCCGGCCGCTTCCACCACGTCACCTACGCGCTCGACAGCCGCGAGGAGATTCTGCGCGCCGCCGATATCTTCCTCGAACACGGCGTCCACATCGAGACCGGCCCGCACAAGCATGCGATCCAGCAGACCTTCTTTCTGTATGTCTATGAACCCGGCGGCAACCGCGTCGAAGTCGCCAACGCCGGCGCCCGCCTCATCCTGGCGCCCGACTGGAAGCCGATCGTGTGGACCGAGGAAGAGCGCAAGAAAGGCCAGGCTTGGGGATTGAAGACGATCGAGTCGTTTCACACCCATGGAACGCCGCCGGTCGAGGTCGGGGGCTGATTGGGCCGGTGGCGCTATCTCGAGGGGGCAGCCGCGCTCGTTGCTTGAGCCACGGAGAGGTGGAGATGAGGAGGGCCTCGACGAGCGGCAGCAGGATAGTTATCGCACTCTCAGTTCTTTCGCTGGTTTTGCCGGGCTCGAACGCTGCTGCGTCTACCGAATACCTTTGCACCCGCGGCAAGCTCGACGTCGCCAGGGGCGACACGGCTGCCTGCTATTCGGACGAGGGTTGCGCGTTCATCGTCAAGATCGGTGCCGATCCGGTCCGGGATTTCGACCCGGCTAGCGCGCCCTATGCCCTGGCGCGTGGAAAAATCGTAGCCATCGTCACTTCGTACTGGGCGCTGATCCGGAAGGTCAAAGGTGTAGGCGGCTCGTGCAGCAAGCTCGAATTGTCGAGGTGACACGAAATTCGCTGCAAGCGGCGGTATCCTGTTCGTGTAGTGGGCCGTTACCGAAGCTTACGGTCGTGGCGCCGCGGGAAGCTTGCTGTTATGGATACCCAAATTCATGCGCAGGGAGTTCTGTCGTGGGCATTGCCTTCACCGCGCGTCTTGGCAGGCGGGAGTTTCTCACCGGTGCCGGCGCTTTCGTCGCATCAACGATCTGCATCGATGGCATCGCGCAAGAGGTTGCGAAAGAAATCGCCAGCCTGAAGCCCGGCCAATTTACATGGCATCCTGAGCGGCAAACCACGGGTCCCGTTGCCGTGGTGGTCTCGCTGCCCCAACAACTCGTTCACGTGTACCGCAACGGTGTGCGGATCGCGGTAGCGACCTGTTCCACCGGCAAGCAGGGGCATCGCACCCCGACAGGCGTTTTCGTAGTTCTGGAGAAGGACAAGAACCATCACTCCAGCACCTATAACAATGCTCCCATGCCCAACATGAATCGTCTTACCTGGTCCGGTGTGGCGCTTCACGCGGGCAATTTGCCAGGCTATCCCGCCTCGCACGGGTGTGTTCGCCTGCCTCTGGAGTTTTCGGCGAGGCTCTTCACTGTCACCCACCTGGGCACGCCGGTCGTTATTGCAGGCGCTCATTCCGATCCGTGGGAGCTGACCCATCCGGGGATGATACTCGGCAGCTCTGCGGCGTCGGAATTTCGCCATGTCGAAGCATCGCTCGCCGGCAAGAAGCAACCGTCAGACTGGGCCGAATCCGAGAAGGCTCCGATTGTTTCCGTCGTTGCGTCCACTTCCGATCAGAAGATCATATTGATCGAGAATGGCGACGTGATAGCCGAGAGCAATCTGACAATTGCCGGTAAGGAACCGCTTGGAAGTCACGTTTTCATTCTGCAGGGCACGAACGAGGTATCGAGCGGCCTGAGATGGGTCGCGCTGAGCCATGCAGCCGAGCCGAACGGCACTTCCCAACCCGAAGACAGCGTGTTGCAGCGCTTGCAGGCAGACGAAAAGTTCGTCGCCGCCGTTCGCGACAAGATGCATCCGGGAATGACGACCATTCTGACTGGCGCGCCACTGCATCCGGACACGCGCACCGGCAAGGATTTCGTGATCATGTCGTAAGTCGAACAATGCGTCGGCGCGCTCTTCAGGTCGAAAGCAAGCGGCGTCCCATGCCAACGCGATCGAGGTTCAGGATGAAGCTCAAATCAGCACTTCTTGGTGTGGCGACTTTGCTCGCCGGGGTCTCGACTGCCGCCGCCGTGGACCGCACCGAGACCATTCGGTTCGAGCGAGGCGCGACCTTCAAGACCCTGGCTGGAACGATACGTGGCTACGATGGCGTCAAGTACCAGCTGGGAGCCGCGGTCGGACAGGTGATGTCGGTGTTGTTCAAGCCGCGCAACAACGCCTGCTATATGAACGTTGTTGCGCCGGGCTCGCAGGCGGCGATTCACATCGGATCGACCGCGGGGAACGAATACGCCGGCAACCTTCAGGCGTCGGGGAACTACACGATTCAGGTTTACCTGATGAGAAGCGCGGCCCGCAGGAACGAGACTTGCAAGTACAGCATGACCGTTGAGATAACGGGGGCTGCCAGGGCTGCAGCACCTGCGGGGGGCGACGCGGTCGTGCCCGGTACGAACTTCTCGGCGACCGGAAGCATCCCTTGTGCACGGGCGGCGGGCCAGCCGATGGCAAACTGCCGGTTCGGCGTCGCGAGGTCCGGAAGCGGGTCGGCTCGGGTAACCGTGTTCTGGCCGGACGGCGGCAACCGGATCATTTCGTTCGAGAAGGGGATACCCGCTTCGTTCGACCAATCGCAAGCCGACGGCGACGCTCGCCTGTCGTTCAATCGCAACGCAGATCTTTTCCTGATCACGATCGGTGCGCAGCGTTTCGAAATTCCCGACGCGGTGGTCAGCGGCGGCTAGTCCAACTGTGCTGTTGCCCGCGTCTGGTCCATCCGCCTATATGCAACCTCGAAACGCCGATGGCGACCATCTCTTCAGCACGCCGCGACCGGGCGCGCATGACCGAAACACCAGGCCCCGCCCTAGCCGGACGCCGACCGGAGTATCCGCATTCATGACCAATCGAGCCGACGCCATTGCCGCAAGGATCGAGGCTTTCATCCGCGCCGAGGTGATCCCGTATGAGAAGGATCCGCGGGCGGGGCCGCACGGCCCGAGCGACGAACTGGTGCAGGAACTGCGCGACAAGGCACGCAAGGCCGGCGTGCTGACGCCGCATATCCTGCCGGACGGATCGCATCTCACGCAACGCGAGACCGCGATTGCCCTGATCAAGTCCGGCCTCTCGCCGCTGGGGCCGCTCGCCTGCAATACGATGGCGCCCGACGAGGGCAACATGTATCTGCTCGGCAAGGTCGGAAGCCCCGAACAGAAGGCGCGCTTTCTCGAGCCGCTGGTGTCGGGCAGGGCGCGTTCGGCGTTCTTCATGACCGAGCCGGCGGATACGGGCGGCGCGGGATCCGATCCGTCGATGATGCAGACCACGTGCAGACTCGACGGCAATCACTGGGTCATCAACGGGCGAAAGAAGTTCATCACCGGCGCCGAAGGTGCCCGGGTCGGCATCGTCATGGCAAAGTCGGATGACGGCGCGTGCATGTTCCTCGTCGACCTGCCGGATG
>PNLC01000234.1 GCA_013822885.1 Bradyrhizobium sp. | reverse complement strand
TGCGGCGACGGCGCGTTCTTCATGCACGCCAACGTGCTGGGAACGGCGGTCGAGTACAATCTGCCTGTGGTCTGGGTGGTCTGGAACAATTACGCCTATGCCTCGATCCGCGGATTGCAGCGCGGCTATCTCGGCGGTCGGGAACTGGCGACCGATTTCCACGATCCCAACACCGGCGAGCGCTACAACCCTGATTTCGCCGCGATGGCTCGCTCCTGCGGCGTCGAGGGTGTGCGCGTCGATCGTGCCGGTGATCTCGGCGAGGCCATCCGCAAGGGCATCGCGGCGAACAAGCCGTACTTGATCGACGTCGATATCGCCGCCGACATCAACCCGGTCGGCGCCGGTGTCTGGGAATTGCCCGGGCTCGGCCAGAGCAAGGCCGGCATCGGTACGCGCTATCAACCCGCCTGATCATCGCCAAGGAAATCATATGCTGCTTGCTGGCAAGAAAGTCGTCGTCGTCGGTGGCTCCTCGGGTATCGGCCTTGCGACCGCGGAAATGGCGAAGCGCGAAGGCGCTGAAATCATCATTGCATCGCGTAACGCCGAGCGGCTCGGCAAGGCGGCGGAGAAACTGAGCGCGATTGCGATCCCCGCCGATGTCACCAGCGATGACAGCGTCGCAGAACTGTTCAAGCGTTGCGGCCCGGTCGATCACGTCGTGGTCACGGCGGCCCAGCTTCGCACCGGCCCGTTCAAGACCGTCAAGATGGAAGATGTCCGTGCCACGATGGAAGGCAAGTTCTGGGGCGCATGGCGGGTGGCGCAGCAGGCGCAGATCCGCGACGGCGGATCGTTGACGCTGGTCTCGGGTTTCCTCAGCGTTCGTCCTCGGCCGAACTCGGCGATCGTCAGCGCCGCCAATGGCGCGCTGGAATCGCTGGCAAGGGCTTTGGCCCTCGAACTTGCGCCGGTACGCGTCAACGCGGTGTCGCCGGGCATCATCGATACGCCGATCCGCGCGGCGATGCCGGAAGAGGCGCGGCGCGACATGCTGGCGAAGACCGCAGCGGCGTTGCCGGTCGGCCGCGTCGGCGCAGGCGAGGACATCGCGCGGCAAATCCTCGGTTTCATGGCCAACGGCTTTGCGACCGGATCGATCGTCTATATCGACGGTGGCGCGCTTGTGATTTGACGGAAGAGGAGTGGCCATCATGGCTTCGGAAAACAACGGCGCCTTCATCCGCAACATCGCCGAAGTGCCGTGGCGCGAATTCCCCAATCATTTCGGCGGCGCGCTGTCAAAACCGCTGGTCATGCCGGAGACCGCCGGCTCCCGTCACATCGACTATCGGATCTCGATGTACCAGCCGATGGCGCACGTCGCGCGCCACAAGCATGCCGTGCAGGAGCAGATCTATCACGTGCTCGAAGGCGAGGGGTTGATGGAGATCGCGGGGAAGAATCACGTGGTGCGCAAGCACGACTTCATCTTCCTGCCGCCCGGCGTCGAACACGCGATCTCGAATTCGGGCCTGGTCGATCTGGTGTTCCTGGTGATCACCTCGCCGGTGACGGACGACGAAAAGCCTGTGTGATTTTGCTCACGCCGCCAGATCGAGCAACAGCCGGGACGATCCGCGGATCAGTACCTTGCGGCCCTTCGGCGTAATCGCCGGAATATCTCCGTTCATGGCGGCGAGTTCCAGCGCGATCAGGCCATCGATCGTGTACCGGCTCATTCGCGGCAGCCGCGAAGCGGGCGTACGCAAAGCCTTCAGTGCTTCCCACTGGTCCGGCGTCAGGTCGTAGTCGAATTCTTCGCTCATGGGTGCCTCGGCAATCTCGTAGCTCTCGCCATTCGTTCTTGTGCTGCCTCATAACGAGCGGACATGAAGTTCGTGCGACTGCAACGAGTCGGTATTTCGGCGCATCGACGATGTGCTGTCACATCATCGTGTCGTTGGAATCGATTGAATGTGTCGAATCACACACTTGGCCGAACAAATAGATCTGGCACAAAATTGCGTGACTGCGAGCGTCAAAATGGACGCCCCATCGCGGCAATTGCTAGGGCGTGATTACTAACAAAAAGTAAATTTCGGGGGATATTACTAACATAGGGTAAATTTCCGCATTGCAGTGCAGGGTTCCGCTTCTTTGTGCACATGCGAGGGCTTGTCCCGGCCATCCACGTCATTCTTAATCGTTGAAGCAAAGACGTGGATGCCCGGCACAAGGCAGCACAAGGCCGGGGATGACGAGCGAAGTCTCTATCCCCGCCGTACGCTCGAGCCGCCGTCCACCGGGAGCGTTACGCCGGTAATGAAGCTCGCTTCATCCGACGCGAGAAACAGCGCGGCGTTGGCGACGTCCCAGCCGGTTCCCATTTTCTGGCGCAGCGGCACCTTGCTGTCGCGATCGGCCTCGACTTCGGCGCGGGTCTTGCCCCATTCGCGGGCGCGGGTATCGACCGCCATCGGCGTGTTCATCAGGCCCGGAAGGATGACGTTGGCGCGGATGCCGTACTGCGCGTTCTGATAGGCGAGCTGTTCGGTGAAGGCGATCATCGCCGATTTGGTCGCCTTGTACGCGACATAGGGATAGGTCGTGATCGCCGCCATCGAGGAGATGTTGATGATGGCGCCGCTCTTTTGGTTCCGCATGATCGGGATCACGTGCTTGGCGGCGAGCACGCAGCTCTTCAAATTGATCGCGACGCAGCGGTCGAAGGCTTCCTCGGTGATTTGCAGCAATTCGGCATCGCCGCCGGACAGGCTGACGCCGACATTGTTGTGCAGGATGTCGATGCGGCCCCAGCGCGCCATCGCATCCTCCACCATCGCTTTGAGGTCGGCATTCTTCGTGACGTCGGCCTTGAATGCCGCCGCCGTGCCGCCTTTGGCGGCGATCATGTCGGCGGTTTCCTGGGCTGAAGCCAGATTGTGATCGACGCACAGCACCTTGGCGCCCTCGCGGGCGAAAGTCAGCGCGGTGGCGCGGCCGTTGCCGATGCCTTCGCCGGGGCTTTGCCCGGCGCCGACGACGATGGCGACACGATCTTTGAGGCGCATCTCATTCCACTCCCGGGATCGGGTACTGTTTCAGTACCTCTTTATAATAGGGCTCATTGTCCATCTTCATGGTCGCCAGCACGCGGACGACGGCGCAGTAGAAGCCGATCGTGACCACGAGGTCGACCATGTGCTCGTCGGAAAGGTCTTTCTTGATTTCGGCGAAGGTCGCGTCCGACATCGCCAGCTCGCGCACCATCTCGCGAGCGCCTCTCAAGATGGCCTTCGCCAGCGGTTCGAGCTTGGATGGCTTGCCCTCGGTCTCGGCCATCAAGGCGGCGATGTCGTCGTCGGTGACGCCGAACTCCTTGCCGATCTTCACGTGATGGGTGAACTCGTATTCGGATTTCTCCATCCAGCCGACCTGGAGGATCGCGAGTTCGCGCAGCCGCGGATCGAGCTTGCTCTTGAAACGGATGTAGCCGCCGACGCCATTGAAGGCGCGCGCCATCTCGGGCGAGTTCACCAACAGCTTGTGCAGATTGGTGTTGCGCTTGAGCATGTCGCGATATTCGGGGGCGACCTGGTCGGCTTCGAGATAGGGCAGGCGGGCCATTTTCTTGTTGTCCTTGTTGGCGATAGCGTGGCGAGCTCACCTGATCTCTAGTTTGAGCATGATCTTTTCGGAGAACCGCTACGCACTTTTCCGGATCAAGCTCTAGCCGTAGAGCGCTTTGTGCTCGCGTTCGTAGTTGGCGTAGGAGTCCTTGATGCTCGCCAGGTTCAATAACATGGTCGCAACCGGCGCTTCGCCGGCTCCGAACACGGTGGTGCGCACCCACATGCTCTCGGTGCGGCGGCTGCCGCTGAGCGCGACCACCTCGCGTTCGGTGAAATAGTCTTCGCCGGCGAATAATGGCCCGCGCAGCAGGCGGATTTCCTGATCGGCGAACAGCCCGACCGCGGGTCCACGAATCGGCAGCTTGTCCTCGCGGGCGCGGTACTGAAACAGCACGCTCAGCATCTCCATGGGGATGATGGCCCGGCCCCAGGGATTGTGCTCCTGCGAATAGTACGCCGAAGGCTCGGTAATGACCTTCAGCTTATCGGCCAGCGAAAACGGGTAGAGATCGCCCATGTGCTGGTCGAAATCCATTCGCACGGTCTGGCGCGCGGTCTTCATGCCGACCTTGAGATCGGCGAGAATAACTGGATCGGCGAGCGGCTTGAGTTCACCCAGCCGCCGGTGTAGCGCGGTTTCCGTCCCGTCGCCGCCGACCGACGCGGTGCCGCGCAGAATTTCTGTGCCGTCGCGCTTGGTCATGCCGATCGCGCAAATGGTCTGGCCCGGCTTCGGCTTTTCGATATTGCCCTGAACTTCCTCGCCCTCGAAGGCGGGGTTGCGATAATGCGCGGACAGGCACCCGGTCTCGAACCAGGCCCGGCCCCAGATCCGCTCGCACAACGGCGCGAACTGGCTGAAATGGGTCGGCCCTTCGATGGTGCCGCCCTGAAATCCGAGCTTTTGGGCGGTCGCGTCGTCATGGATCGAGGCATGGGAATCGTAGACCTGGGCGTGGAGCATCTGCTTCGGGCTGCGCCATGGCCCGACGAGCAAATTGTCGCGCTCCAAGATCTCCGTTGTGAACGCCGGTTCTGACATCCCTGAGTTCTCCCTTTGCCCGCCAGCGTTTCAAAGAAGCCGGGCTTCGGCAAGGGGCGGGCGATCCGTCAGAGATATGTCCTGCGGCGATGGAATTCCTCTCGGCACGCATAGCAAAACCGGTACATTCTGGTCACAATTAGATCGGTTCGAAAGCGGCTCGACTGCTGGCGCGACGGGGGAACTGACGATGGCGTTGATGGAAGTGGGGCTGGACGACAAGTACCGGCTGGATGCGAAGCGCATATTCCTATCCGGTACGCAGGCGCTGGTCCGCTTGCCGATGTTGCAGCGCGAACGCGACCGCGCGCAGGGTCTCAACACTGCCGGCTTCATATCGGGCTATCGCGGCTCGCCGCTCGGCATGTACGACCACGCGCTGTGGCGCGCGAAAACCTTCCTCAAGCAGCACGACATCGAATTCTCGCCCGGCCTCAACGAGGACCTTGCGGCGACGGCGGTGTGGGGCAGCCAGCAGGTCGGCATGTTTCCCGGCGCCAGGGTCGATGGCGTGTTCGGCATCTGGTACGGCAAGGGGCCCGGCGTCGATCGTTCCGTCGATGCGCTCAAGCACGCCAACTCGGCCGGCACCTCGCCGAACGGCGGCGTGATCGCGCTGGCCGGCGACGACCACGGCTGCCAGTCCTCGACGCTCGCCCATCAGAGCGAGCAGGTGTTTGCCGCCGCGCTGATGCCGGTGGTGAATCCTGCGACCCTGCAGGATTATATCGATCTTGGCATTTTGGGTTTTGCGCTGTCGCGTTACTCGAGTTGCTGGGTCGGCTTCAAGGCGATTTCGGAGACGGTCGAAAGCTCGGCCTCGATCGTCAGCGATCCCGATCGCATCAAGATCATAATCCCCACGGATTTCGAGATGCCGCCGGACGGGCTCTCGATCCGCTGGCCGGATGCGCCGATGGACCAGGAGCGGCGGCTGCACGGCCCGAAGATGCAGGCGGTAGCGGCGTTCGCGCGCGCCAATCGCTTCGACCGCATCGTGCTGGATTCAAAACCCGCGCGGCTCGGCATCATGGCCACCGGCAAGGCCTATCTCGACTTGCGGCAGGCGCTGGCCGACCTCGGCATCACGGATGCGGAAGCGCAGGCCCTGGGACTGCGCATCTACAAGGTTGCGCTGACCTGGCCCTTGGAAGAGGCGGGCGCGCGGGCGTTCGCGGAGGGCTTGCAGGACGTGCTGGTCGTCGAGGAGAAGCGCGGCTTCATCGAAGACCAGCTCTTGCGCATTCTCTATAATGTCGACGCGTCGAGGCGGCCCTCGGTGGTCGGCAAGCGCGACGAGACCGGCGCAACCCTCCTGCCAAGCGAAGGCGAATTGACGCCGACCATGGTGGCGGCGGCCATCGTTGCGCGGCTGCGCAGGCTCGGCCACCGCAGCCCGGCGTTGGAGCAGCGTCTGGCCAAGCTCGAAGCCTTCGACCGTCCGGCAGAAGGCATTGGCGCCGCAAAACTGCAGCGCACGCCGTATTTCTGCTCGGGCTGCCCGCACAACACCTCGACCAAGATCCCCGAGGGCAGCCGCGCGATGGCCGGCATCGGCTGTCACGGCATGGCGCTCTCGGTGCCGAACCGCCGCACCCAGACCATCTCGCATATGGGCGCGGAAGGCGTCACCTGGATCGGGCAGGCGCCGTTCACCACCGAAGCGCACGTGTTCCAGAATCTCGGCGACGGCACCTACACCCATTCCGGCCTGCTGGCGATCCGTGCGGCGGCGGCGGCCGGCGTCAACATCACCTACAAGATCCTCTATAATGACGCGGTCGCGATGACCGGTGGCCAGCCGGCCGAGGGCGGTCTGACCGTGTCGCAGATCGCGCACCAGGTCTCGGCCGAAGGGGCGAAGCGTCTCGTCGTCGTCTCCGACGACCCCGACAAGTATCCGGCGAATTATTTTCCGTCAGGCGCGACCATCCATCACCGCCGCGAACTCGACGCCGTGCAAAAGCTATTGCGCGAGGTCAAGGGACTTTCGGTCCTGATCTACGACCAGACCTGCGCGGCGGAAAAGCGCCGCCGCCGCAAGCGCGGGCTCTATCCGGATCCGGCGAAGCGCGTCTTTATCAATGAGCGCGTCTGCGAGGGCTGCGGCGACTGCTCGCAGGCCTCCAACTGCGTCTCGGTGCAGCCGCTGGAAACTGAATT
>PNLC01000233.1 GCA_013822885.1 Bradyrhizobium sp. | reverse complement strand
CCAGACGCCACCGCGTGTCCGTGATGGGCTGTGATGAAACGATCTGGAACGACGGCTGCAGGTCGCGTTCGATGCCGTCGCGATGCGCATACATTGCGCCCGGGTACTGAAATCGCACCGGCCCGGGCCGATCGATCCGGCACGACGAAGGCAATAGTAATCGGTGCGGGCATCCGCCGGCATCGGCTGCAATGCAAGGATCGCTGCGAACGCGCCGATGACGAAAAGACAGGCCTTCATGTCCGGGGGATCCCTTCAGCAGTCGTGGTCTGAAATTGCCAATATCACAAACTGCGCCAGCACGGGGTGGCGGAGGCAAGATTTCCGGCATCTCGGACACTGGCGATCATCCCGCGGCTCTGCTATGGACGGGCCAGACCCGCCGTTGCCGGCGCGGGTTCTCGGTCCCGTAGCTCAGCCGGATAGAGCGACGGTTTCCTAAACCGTAGGTCGGAAGTTCGAGTCTTCCCGGGATCGCCAGCGCGTCGGTGTCATCAACGCGGACTTGTCCGCGGTTCGAACCAGCCGCCCAGCCGCATGACCGATATCGTCACCATCACGCTCAATCCGGCCGTGGATCTTTCGACATCGGTCGACCGCATCCAGCCCGTGGCCAAGCTTCGCGGCAAATCGCAACGCCGCGATCCCGGCGGCGGCGGGATCAATGTGGCGCGGGTGATCCGGCGGCTCGGCGGCGATGCGCACGCGATCTATCCGGTCGGCGGCGCGATCGGAGGCCTGCTGCGGCAATTGCTCGATCAGGAAGGTGTCGTCAGCCAGACCTGGACGATTGCCGGCGAAACGCGGGAGGACTTCTTCGTCGATGAGATTGCGACCGGCAAGCAGTACCGGTTCATTCTGCCGGGTCCGCACCTCAGTCCGTCGGAATGGCAACACTGCCTGAGCCTCGTTGCGGCAATCGAGCCGTTTCCGCGCCTTGTGGTCGCAAGCGGCAGCCTGCTTGAAGGCGTCCCGCTGGATTTCTATGCGCGGGTCGCGCGAATTGCGAGGCAGCGCGGCGCGGGCTTTGTTCTCGACACATCGGGACCGGCGCTCGCGGCCGCGGTAGCCGAAGGGGTCGATCTCATCAAGCCGAACCTGCGCGAAATGCGCGAGTTGAGCGGCAGCGATCCGTCGGACGCCTACGAATGGGAAGCCGCCGCCAAGGCGCTCGTCGCCGGCGGAAAGGCCGGCACAGTGGCGCTGACCATGGGCCATCTCGGTGCGGCGCTGGTGACCCGCAACGAGGTGCTGCGGGCGCGACCCATCCCGATCACGCCGCGAAGCGCCGTCGGCGCCGGCGACAGCTTTCTGGCAGGCTTGATCTGGCGGCTTTCGTCAGGGGCATCGCGCGAGGATGCTTTTCGTCTTGCGGTCGCAGCCGGCGCCGCCGCGCTGATCCACCCCGGGACGGAATTGTGCCGGATCGAGGACGTCGAGCGCCTCGCCGCCGGGGTGACGATCGAGAAGGCTTGATACGGCGGGCGGCGCGGGGAACGATCGCTGTCGCTACACCTCCTTGTGCAGCAACGCCTTGAAATCCGCTCGCGCCCGCTGCGCTTCGTGCCTGGCGGTCTCGGAGGCGTCGCCGAGGCCGAAGTAGCCGTGGATCAGGCCGGCGCCGTCATGATAGCTGGTCGGAACGCCGGCAGCCTTGAGGGCTTCCGCATACGCCTTGCCCTCGTCGCGCAGCGGATCGTACCAGGCCGTGGTGACCACCGCCGGCGCTACCCCGGCGAGATTGCTGGCACGCAGCGGCGACACGCGCCAGTCGGCGCCGTGGGCGGCGTCGGCGAGATAGTGCCCGCAAAACCATTCCATCACGGCGCGCGACAGGAAATAGCCCTCGGCATTCTCGCTGCGCGAGGGGAAGCGCGCGTTCTCCTTGGTGTCTGCGAAATTGCCGACGACGTCGGTGACGGGATAGACCAGCAATTGCGCCGACAGTTCGATGCCGGCGTCGCGGCAGGCGATGGCGGCGGTGGCTGCGAGGTTACCCCCCGCGCTGTCGCCGGCGACGCCGACGCGCGCGGCATCGCCGCCGAATTCGGCGATGCGCGCGACGACGTCCTTCACGGCGGCGAAGGCATCCTCGAAGGCGCCGGGAAAACGCACCTCGGGCGGGCGGCGATAATCCACCGAGACCACGACGGCGCCGGTCTCGATAGCGAGCAGGCGCGCCTGGCGGTCATGGGTGTCGAGGTCGCCCGCAACCCAGCCGCCGCCGTGGAAGAACAGCACCGTCGGCGATGCGCCGTTGGTGTTCCGATAGACGCGTGCCGCGAGGAAACCGGCCTCACCTTTCACCTTGGTGTTTTCCGCGCTCATGACAGGCGGTGGCGGCACGGCCGCGCGCGCCGCGGCCAGCGCACTGAGCGCATCGCGCGCACTCTGCGGCGTCATGTTGTCGGGATCGCGCAGCGGCAGCAGCGGAATGATCTGGGCGATGACGGGATCGAGCGGCGTGGTCATGCATTTCCCTTGATTGACAATGATTTCCTCGAGCAGACGCGCGGTGCGCCCCGATGGAACGGTCTTGGTAGCACGATGGCCTGTTACACGACAGGCACGCGCCGTGCGGCGACCGCGGCGGGTGAGATCACCTCGATGTCGAGCGGCACGCGCCATCGCTCGGTGAGCCGCACGCGCGGCGCTTCGTTGCCAATATCGGCGCCATCGATCACAAAACCCTCGAAGCCGTTGCTCATGACCTCGTTGCACTTCTGAACATAGATCGGGAAGCCGCCGATATAGGGCATGAACACGCGCGGGCGTCCGGGGATGTTGGTGCCGACATACCAGGAACTGCAGGTCGAGCGCAGCGAAATCTTCGAAACGTCGTTGACGTGCTCGACCCATTCGTCCTCGTCCGCCTGTACCGGTTCGATGGTCGCAGCCCCGATGTCGCGCATATGCGCCATGCAGTCGGCCATCCAGTCGACGTGCTGCTCGATGGCCTGGATCATGCTCGCCAGCACCGACGGACTGCCCGGTCCGGTAATCGTAAAGAGATTGGGAAAGCCCGCCGTCGCCACGCCGAGATAGGCGCGAGGGCCGACCCGCCATTTCTCCGCCAGCGTCCGGCCGCCGCGGCCCGTGATCGCAATCTTGTCGAACGATCCGGTCATCGCGGCAAAGCCGGTGGCGCAAACGATGGCGTCGAGCGGATACTCGGTGCCGTTCACTTCGATGCCGCCGGCGGTGAAACGCTCGATCGGCGTTTCCGACACGTCGACCAGCTTCACATGTGGCAGATTGTAGGTCTCGAAATATCCGGTATCGACGCACAGGCGCTTGCAGCCAAACACGTTATGGGGACAAAGCAGCTCGGCGGTGGCAGGATCCTTGACGATGGAACGGATTTTTTCGCGCGCGAAATCGGCGATGGTGTCGTTGGCGGCCTTCTCGAACAGCAGGTCGCCATAGGCGCCGAGGAAGGGGAGTCCGCCGCGCTGCCAGGCTTCTTCGTATTGCCGCGTGCGTTCTTCCGGCGTGGCCTCCAGCGCGGGCTTCATGTTGAAAGGGAAATAGAAACCGGTCGGCCGCGCCCGCGCCTTGGCGCGAAGGGCGGGGTAGTCAGACTTGATCGCACGGCGATATTCCGGCGTCAGCTTCTCGTTCCAGGCCGGCACGGTATAGGTCGCGGTACGCTGGAACACGGTCAGCGCGGATGCTTGTTCTGCAATGATCGGGATCGACTGGATCGCAGATGATCCGGTGCCGACGACGCCGACGCGAAGCCCGGTGAAATCGACGCCTTCGTGCGGCCATTCGCCGGTGTGGTAGATCGGTCCCTTGAAATCCTCGCGTCCCTTGAAGGGGACATGGTTGGCTGCCGAGAGGCAGCCGACGGCCATGATGCAGAATTTGGCCGATACGCGATCGCCGCGATCGGTCTCGATCCGCCAGCATTTCGCCTTCTCATCGAAGGCGGCAGTCGTGACGCGCGTATCGAACAGGATGTGCCGGCGGAGATCGAAACGGTCGGCGACGTGATTGGCGTAGCTCAAAATCTCCGGCTGCGGCGCGTATTTCTCCGACCAGTCCCATTGCTGGTCGAGCTCCTCGGAGAACGAGAACGAATACTGCATGCTCTCGACGTCGCAGCGCGCGCCGGGATAACGGTTCCAGTACCAGGTGCCGCCGACGCCGCCCCCGGCCTCATACACCCGCGCGGTGAAGCCGAGTCCGCGCAGGCGGTGCAGCATGTACATGCCGGCGAAGCCGGCGCCGACGATGATGGCGTCGAAATCCACGCCGACTTCAGGCGCACGGTGAGGCTGGTCTTGCGGCGGCATGCGGGCTCCCGGCTTGAAGCGTTTCCCGTCGCGAACCGCGCCGCTCTTGCTGGCGGCGTCTTCAATCGCTCGCGATCATGCCTGATAGAACAGCGTAAAGCGCGCTGGCGGTCAATTGCGCAGGCCCGCTTCCGCCCCCGCAGCGATGCGGGCCTGACATGCGCACGGGTCCGGCGATCGCGGGGCGCGGAAGTTCCTACAGCGTCTTGAGGTATTCGATTAGCGCCTTGCGGTCACCGGGCGACAGCGCCGGCCCGATCACGCCCTTGATCTCCCTGGTCTTGCTGTATTCCTTCCTGAATTCGTGGCCCGTATTAAAGTTGCCGCGAATCGAGGTGTCGAATTCGAAGCCGCTTTCGATCTTGTCGAACTTGTAACCGAGATTGACGGGATCGTATTCGCGGTTGCCGAGATAGAATGTCTTCGGCCGGTCTTCGGGCGGGCCGAGCAATGCCTCGACGGTCGGCACCGAGCCGTTGTGAAGATAGGGCGGTGTCGCCCAGACGCCGTTGAGCGGGCGAACCTTGTAGGCCAGTTCGCCGCGTAGCTCGTTCGGCATGTAGCCGTCGATCTTCTTACGGTCTTCCGGGCTCGTCGGCGGCTTCTTCTGGTCGAAGACGTAGTTGACGGTCTTCTCGACCACTTCGCCGAGTGCGAATGCGAAGCTGCTGCTCTTGACGCCGAGATGGGCGGGAACGGACACCGTTCGGTTGAGCATGTCTTCGGCCTGCGCGGGATCGGTCCCGATATGCGCGATAGGGACGTTCTCGACTTTCAGGATCGGCTCGCCGGCCTGGTTCTTCGTCCACCAGTCCTTGTTGTTGAAGTCCCAGAACGCCGGGCTCGAGACCGGCGGGCGGTGACATTCCTGGCAATGGGTCTTGTAGAGCTCGGCACCCTGCGCCGCCAGCTTCTGGTCGATCGGCGGCAGGATGTCGCCTGGCCATTTCGGAGACCGCAGGCCCGGGAAGCCGTCCTTCGCATTCGGCTGCGTGTTGCCCTTGATCATCTGCTCCATCTCGAACAGCCGTTCCACATTCACGCTGGATTTGTAGAGGCCTTTGGAAGGATCGGTAAGATTGAGCTCGGCCGAGACGCCGAGCGATTCCCCGGCGTTGCGCACCATCGGCTGCATGATCGAGCCGTTATACTGCACCCAGTCGAACCACGGCGTGTTCCAGATCCGGGGGTAATGCACCGGCGCGGACGAACCCGCGTAGTTTTCCGGCTTCTTCAGGTCGATCGAGAACACCTGGTTGCCGATCCGGTTGAGCGCGTCGAGCCGTCCGTAGCCTTCGAGCACGCTCTGCGAGGCGACGCGCTTTTCCAGCGCCTGGACTTCGCCGTACTGCTTCAGCACCTGGCTGAGCTGGTCCTTCAGCGCCTCGCGCTCGGCAACGGTGGATTCCGGTCCCAGTATATTTTCGGCGAACCGGTTGAACCGGGTCGGGATAAAGCGCGTCAGCAGCAGGGAGACGCCCATGCCCTGCTTCATCTTGAACAGACTGGTGAGCGCCGGCCCGCCGTCGATGATGACGGCCGTGTCCTTGTAGGTGAAGCGTCCGGTATGGCAGGCGGCGCAGGTCAGGCCTATTCCGTTCATGGTCTCCCTGGTGCGCGGGTTCTTCCACGGCGCGCCCGTGGGGTCCAGCATCGGGCCGCCCTCAGCCAAGCCGATCGGAAGCGCCTTCTTGCCGGGGATGACGGTGTCCGGAATGAAGCCGTAGCGGTCGAGATAGGCGGTTTCGCTGAAGTCGCCGACCTTGTTGAAAACCATCCACGGAATCGTCGGCTGCTCCAGCGCCATGAACCATTTGTGGGGGAAACCAAACGTCCGCGTGCCCTGGTCGGCGTGATAGTACCAGCTCAGCTTTTCTTTGCTGATGCCCTGGTCGAGCCAGACCGTCTTCTTCGGTTGCGGATACTCCGCGATCTTGACGTGGAACTGATCCCAGGCGGCGGTGATGTCATCCTTGAAGGCCAGGTAAGCGCCGCCGCCAACCACGACCAGTGCCCCGACGACAATCGCTGCAATCGTTTTGCCACGCATAGCGTGCCCTTCCCAAAACCGCGCTGCTCGCGCAAAAAAATGTCTGTTATCAAAAGCGCCGGATGAACGAATCAGCTCTGGCGTGCGATAAAATACCATATCAGCCTATAGTGGCGTCATTGGCCTGTCCATAAATCCAGAGGTCGGGCGCGCGGCGCGATCGCACCGATCGCGGCATTGTAGTGGGCATCCGAAATCCCATCGATTTGTTTCGGCGGGCTGCCGCGAAATATGCCCAGGAATTCGGTGTCAGTTAATTCCATGCCAGTTTTGTGACGCCGGCACGTATGAAAAAGCCGCTTGACTTTGACGCTGCGTCAAACCCGCATAACGCGCTCCTCGAAACGGAGGAGCCGCTCATGACAACCCGCCGCACTTTCCCCGCAGGCCTTCATCGCAAGCTGAGAGAGTTCTGATGTTCCGGATCGGTGAATTCGCGCAGATCGCGCAGGTCTCGGCCAGGCAGTTGCGGTTCTATGACCAA
>PNLC01000232.1 GCA_013822885.1 Bradyrhizobium sp. | reverse complement strand
GGTCGCGAATTCGACGTTGTAGAGTTCGCCATCGACCTTCTCGACCTTGCGGATGTAGATGTTCTGCACGATGTCGCGCGTCTCCGGGTCGATCATGATCGGGCCGCGCGGGCTTTCCCACTTCATGCCCTTCATCGCCTCGATCAGCGCATCGCCGTCGGTCTTGCCGCCGGTTTTCTTCAGCGCCTCGTAGATCAGACGAATGCCGTCATAGCCGCCGACTGCCATGAAGCCCGGACGCTGGCCGAACGCCTTCTTGTAGGCGGCGACGAATTCCTTGTTGGCGGCCGAGGGATGGGCTGCCGAGTAGAGATGCGCCGTCACCGTTCCGAGCGCCGCATCGCCCATGCCGTTGAGCAGATCGTCGTCCATCACATCGCCGGGACCGATCACCCTGATGCCGGCCTTGTCGAGCCCGCGTTCGGCATACTGCTTCATGAAATTGCCGCCTTGTCCGGCCGGCACGAACACGAACACGGCATCCGGCTTGGCGTCCTTCATGCGCTGCAAAAACGGTGCGAAATCAGGATTTTGCAGCGGCACCTTCACCTCTTCGACGATCTCGCCGCCACCGGCGGTGAAGTTCTGCTTGAAGAAGTTCAGCGCGTCGTTGCCGGGCGCGTAGTCGGAAGTCAACGTCGCGACCTTCTTGATGCCGTTCTTGGCTGCCCAGTCACCGATGATGGTGGACGACTGTGCCAGCGTGAAAGAGGTGCGCACGATATAGGGCGAGCGCTCGGTGATGATCGAGGTGCCCGCGGCCATCACGATTTCGGGGATCTTGGCCTGCGTCGCCAGGGGTGCTGCGGCAAGCGCCGCGGGGGTCACGCCGAACCCGGCTATGAAATTGACCTTGTCGTTGACGATCAGTTCCTGCGCGAGGCGCTTGGTGTTGTCGGGAACCGCGCCGTCGTCCTTGAGGATGACTTCAATTTTCTTGCCGGCGACGGTGTCGCCATTCTGCTGCATGTAGAGCTTGACGGCATTGTCGATCTGCTTGCCAGTCGACGCCTGGCCGCCAGTCATCGGCAAGATCAGCCCGATCTTGACGGTCTCCTGGGCGTGAGCCGGCACGGCGGCCAGCAGCCCCACGACGGCGCCTGCGGCGAGCATTTGACTTCGAATAGACATGAACTGTGTTCCTCCCCTGATCGGTGTTGTGCATCGAACCGAGTCCCCGGCCCTTGTGCCCGCACCATAGCCCAGATCTAACGGCCGTGTGACGGGGGAACTTGGCGTTCTCTGGCGCGAAATTGTCAACCGGACGATGGTTCTGCCTCACTCAAGCAAGGAAAACATCTCGGTACCATGGTATAGTATAATCTGTCGCGACAATTTATTTGTACGATCGTACAAGTAAACTGATGTTGTCAACAAAGCGGCTGCGGTCCCGGCCTGCCCCAAATCCATCATCCTTAAAGGTCAAGGTTGTAGCGTTCTACCGATGAAGACCAGCGCGCGCCAGATTGTCACCCTGCTAACCGTTGCCCTCGCGGGCTGCGGCGCGGCCGCATGCGGTACGATCAACGAGAAACTCGCCGGCGGGATCAGCGACGCCATTCCGGCCGCGATCGGCGGCCTCCCTGCAGATGCGCCACCGCGTCCCGGCACCGCAAAATACGACGAGTACATGAGGGAGCGCGAGCGAAAGCGCCTCTTGCCGGCTTCCGAGCGCGGCGAGGAGACCAAGCCCGCGCCCGCCGCCCCGGGCACTCGCTAACGCGTCACGTCAATCCATGAACACCACGGTCTTGCGGCCGTTGAGGATCACGCGATCCTCGAGATGATGACGCATGGCGCGCGCCAGCACGCGACGTTCGATGTCGCGGCCCTTGCGCGAGAGATCTTCGGGCGTGTCGCGATGGCTGATGCGCTCGACGTCCTGGTCGATGATCGGACCTTCGTCGAGATCGCGCGTGACGTAATGGGCGGTGGCGCCGATCAGCTTGACGCCGCGCTCATGGGCCTGGTGGTAGGGACGCGCGCCCTTGAAACCCGGCAGGAACGAGTGATGGATGTTGATACAGCGTCCCGACAGTTTGGCCGACATGTCATCGGACAGGATCTGCATGTAGCGGGCGAGCACCACGAGATCGGTCTTGGTGTCCTGCACGAGGTTCCAGACCGCCTCTTCCTGCTCGCGCTTGGCATCCTTCGTCACCGGCATGTAGTGAAACGGGATCCCGCCGAAATCGAGCGCGCCGTAGGTCTCGCGCGGATGGTTGGAAACGATGGCGGTCGGGATCATCTGCAGTTCGCCGGTCCTCCAGCGATAGAGGATATCGACCAGGCAATGGTCCGACCTGGACACCAGCAGCATCACCCGACGGCGGCTGGCGCGGTCGCGCATCTGCCAGTCCATCGCGAAGCGGTCGGCGATCGCGGTGAAGCCGGTCTGCAGCGCCTGCAATTCGACCGCGAGATCGGCGGCGGTGAACACCACCCGCATGAAGAATTTTTTGGTCTCGATGTCATCGAACTGCTGAGCGTCCAGGATGTTCTGTCCGTTGTGGGCGAGGAAGGTCGACACCGCGGAAACGATGCCCGGGCGATCCGGGCAGGACAGGGTCAGGACGAACTGGTGATCGGGCATGGCGACTTGATTACAATTCAGGCAGAAGGGTGAGACCGTGGAATTTGCGGCCCTGCTCTATCACTGCCGGCGTGCTTGCGCCAATGCGGAAACCGGAGTCAGGATGAACAAAGCGCGAAGCCAAGCGTTGGAGCATGATCATGGCTGACAGACTGAACGGTTATCGCATCCTGATCCTGGAAACGCGCGAGGAAGCGCAGTTTTCCCGCCTGCTCAGCGAACAGGGCGCCGACGTGCTGCAGTGTCCGATGTTCACCATTCGCGATGTATCGGACCCGGCGCCGGTCGAAAGGTGGATCGTGCGGGCCATTGAAAGGCCGCTGGATGACATGGTGCTGCTGACCGGCGAAGGCCTACGCCGTCTTATGAAGGTGGTGCAGCCTATGGGCGTCGAGGCGCCATTCATCGCCGCACTCGGCAAGGCCCGCAAGTTCGCGCGGGGCCCCAAACCCGGACGGGCGCTGCGCGAGATCGGGCTGGAGCCGCAGATCACGACCGAAAAGCCGACCTCCGAAGGCGTCGCCGAGATCCTGTCGCGCGTCGATATCAAAGGCCATCGCCTTGGCCTGCAGCTTTACCCGGACAAGGACCACGGCGCGCTGATCGGCGCCATCGAAGCGCAGGGCGCCGAGGTCGATACCGTCCTGCCCTATACCTATGACGCGCAGGCGGCCGACGCCAATATCACCAGCGCTATCGACGAGATGGCGGCGGGCCATATCGACGCCATCGCGCTTACCAACCTCGGCCAGATCCGCCGCCTCATCGAGGTCGCGCGCGCGCGCGGCTGCGAGGACAGGTTACGCGAAGGGCTCAAGCGCACGCCGATCGCTTCCGTCGGTCCGGCGGTGTCGGATGAACTCAAATCCCACGGCCTGCGCACCGACATCTATCCGGCCGAGGATGCCTTCTTCATGCGCCCGCTGATCTCGGCGATGGCTGCGGCGCTTGCGAAAAATCCGCCGCGCGCGGCTGCTGGCAACCGACCCGTTCAGCTGTCATCCGGACTACGCGCACTCGGCCAAACTTCCACTTTTCGTTGCAAGTGAATCCATTGCAACTCACTGGACGGAACGGTATGCTTTGATTTCCGGGGCCGATCGCGGCATGGCTCCCTCGGGAGACCGTTGCGATGCGTATCATCGTTGCGATGACAGGGGCGACCGGCGCGGTATATGGCGTACGATTGCTCGCCGCGCTCGGTGAAATGAAAATAGAGACCCATCTGGTTCTGAGCCGGTGGGCCGAAGTTACCCTTCGAAAAGAGACAGGGCTTTCGCCGCGCGAGCTTGCGGCGACCGCCTCGGTCGTACACTCGCGCGAGGACCAGGGCGCATCGATTGCAAGCGGCTCGTTCCGGCACGACGGGATGATCATCGCGCCGTGCAGCATGAAGAGTCTCGCGGCCATCCGTCACGGATATGCCGGCGAACTGATTGCCCGTGCCGCCGACGTCACCTTGAAGGAGCGGCGTCGCCTTGTTCTGCTGGTCCGGGAGACACCGCTCAGCGAAATACATCTCGAGAACATGCTGGCGCTGAGCCGCATGGGAGCGATCATCGCGCCGCCCGTGCCCGCCTTCTACAGCAATCCCGTCACCATCGACGATTTGATCGATCATACCGTTGGCCGCGTCCTGGATCTGTTCGGGCTGGAGTTGCCATCGCTCAAGCGATGGAATGGCTTTCACCAATCCACCCAGGATCGCGGATCGTTTCTCAGGGAGGTGAATAGTGAAAGAGGCCGAACACAGCTACAAAGGCCCGACGACGAGCCGTGAAATTCCGGAAGGCGTGGCGCGCTATATCGATGGCACCGACCTGCTGACCAAGACGCAGGCGGTGCGGCTTTCCACGGTAGATCCCGACGGCTGGCCGCACGCCGCCCTGCTCAGCGCCGGCGACATGGTCATGATGCCTTCCGGGCATATCCGCTTTGCCCTTTTCCCGAAATCGACGGTGACATCCAATCTCGATCGCGAGGGACGGCTTACGATTGCCCTTTCCATCGACGGGGGCATCTGTGAATTGCGTCTCCGGTCTCGCCGGCTTGCGCACGCCACTCCCGACGTGCCGCTGGCGTTCTTCGAAGCCGAAGTTGAGACGGTACGCCAGCATGTCGCGCCGTACGCGGCGGTGACGGGAGGGGTTCAATTCTCGCTGCACGATCCCCAGTCGGTCCTGCCACGCTGGCAAAGACAGATCGCCGCGTTGCGCGCGGCCTGAAACATTCCAAAAAACGAGGCAATGATGCGTGGCGCCTACAAGGACCTTCGCGAATTCCTCTCTGTTCTCGAGCAGGAAGGGCAAATGCTTCGCATCCACGACCAGGTTCTCGCTGAACCTGACATGGCCGCCGCGGCCTGCGCCCTGACCGAGATCGGCGAGAGCAGTCCTGCCATCCATTTCGACAATATTGCAGGCTTCACCAATGCGCGGGTCGCCATGAACGTGCATGGATCGTGGTGCAACCACGCCCTCGCGCTTGGCATGGAAAAAGACGCCAGCATGCGCGATCAGTTCTTCGAGTTTGTCCGGCGTTTCCAGCTCTATCCGGGCGCACTTGAACGCGTCGAGAGCGCGCCCTGGCAAGAGGTCGTCATCGAGAAGGACGTGAACCTTTTCGAGATATTGCCGCTCTTCCGTCTTAACCGCGGCGACGGGGGCTACTTCATCGACAAGGCGTGCACGATCAGTCGCGACCTCGACGATTGGGACAATGACGATGTCGAAAACGTCGGCATATACCGGTTGCAGGTCAAGGGACCGAACCGCCTGGGAATCCAGACCGTGCCGCAGCACGATATCGCAATCCACATGGCGCATGCGGAAGAGCGCGGTGAGGACCTGCCGGTCGCGATCGCGCTGGGGAACGAGCCCATCATTACCCTGATGGGCGCAACACCTCTGCTCTACACCCAGCTCGAATACAAAATGGCGGCCGTGATGCAGGGTTCGCCATACCGGGTTGTCAGAACCGCGAAGGGCCTCGATGTCCCCTGGGGCGCGGAATATGTGCTGGAGGGGCGCGTGCTTTGCGGCGTGCGCGAGACCGAGGGACCGTTCGGCGAATTTCCCGGCTACTATTCAGGATGCCACAAATACCCTGTCATCGAGATCGACCGGGTGTCCCATCGCAAGGATCCGCTCTACGACGCCGTCTATGTCGGACGGCCCTGGACCGAGATCGACTTTCTGCAGGCGATGACGACAAGCGCGCCCATCTTCCTGCAACTCAAGCAGACGTTTCCCGAGGTCGTCGCCGTCAATGCGCTCTATACGCACGGACTTGTCGTCGTCGTTTCGACCAGGATCAGATATGGCGGCTTCGCCAAGTATGTAGGCTTGCGCGTGCTCACGACGACCCATGGCCTCGGATACGCCAAGATCGTGATCGTCGTCGACGAGGATGTAGACCCGTTCGATTTGAAGCAGGTGATGTGGGCCATATCGGTGAAGGTAAACCCCGCCGGCGATATCGTCACGATCCCCAATCTTGCGGAGAACTTGCTCGATCCGGCGTGCAGCCCGGGCGGCATCGTCACCAAGATGATCATCGACGCCACCACGCCGGTCGCGCCGGATGTTCGTGGCGACTACGGCGAGGAGCTGGACAAGCTTGAGAATACCGACCAGTGGCGCACGAAGCTGCAGGGCCTGATCAAGGAGATGCGAAAATGACGTCGCCGGCCGGAAACCTCGCGCCCACTGCATGCCCGCGTTGCCGATCGGGCGAAATCCGGGTGCTCGGCAAATCGCCCGTTGCCGCGGTCTGGACGATATTCGGCTGCCCGACTTGCTTCTATGCCTGGAGATCGTCGGAGCCCGAGGAGAATGTGAGCCCGGACAAGTACCCCGCACCTTTTCGGTTGCGCCCCGACGACCTTGCAGATCTCAAGACCATTCCAGCGGTTCCGCCGCGGAGATCAGCAAAATAGGAATACTTGCAGACACCCTCCCAAGGGGTGACCACTTTGCTATGGCCTGCGACGCGCGGCAACGCCCGCAGGCACAACTCGCCGTCGGTTCGACAAACCCTAATCGACCTTCGCTCCGGCGAACTTGACCACCTTGCCCCACTTTTCGGTTTCGTCCGCCACCAGCTTGCCGAACTCCTTCGGCGAACCCGGGAGCAAGATCGCGCCGATTTCGGTGAAGCGGGCCTTCGCCTTGGGGTCGGCGAGGATCTCGTTGACCGCCTTGTTGAGCGTGTTGACGATCTCGGGCGGCGTGCCCTTCGGCGCCGCGAGGCCATACCAGGCGCTCGCCTCGTAGCCGGGCAGGAAA
>PNLC01000231.1 GCA_013822885.1 Bradyrhizobium sp. | reverse complement strand
GGTCGCCTACTACGCCATCAACGACCGCTCGGCCGGCCGCAAGGTGATCGAACTCGACCTGATGACGGAAGAGCAGCACGCCGAACTGCCCGAGGACGAGGAAGTCACCGCCGCCGACCGGCTGATCATTGACTCCCCCACCACGACCGGCCTGATCGTGCTAAAGGCGCTGGCGCCCGAGCCCGGCCTGATGCCGCAGGCACAGGCGGCCCTCGCAGCATCGAGCTGCAAGCTGCAGACCGAGCCCGTGCCGGTGAAGCAGCCGGAACCGGCACCCGCGCCGGCCCCTGCCCCGGCGCCGAAGGGCAAGCGCTGATCGCGGTCTGTCGTCGCGCGGATCACGCGAGAGCTTCGCTTTTTTGACTCGAAGCGGACATGGGCGGCGCCGATGGCTTAAGCTTGCTCTTGACCCTAACGGACGTCACCCCTCGGGTACTCCGGCCATGCGCATGCCCAAGCAGACGCGGTCGAGCCCAGCAAGGTAAGTCGCATCGTCGCCCAATTTGGTGGCGGCGCGGAAACGGCCGATGGTGAAGCCCGGAACTAGCGCAAGCCCTCCCTGCGCGGTGGTCCGCGCCTCGTCCAGCGCCCCAAACAGCGCTAGCGCGGCGGCGAGTTGGAAATGTGCGATCGGGAGATTGCGATTAGCCTCGATGCTTCGTCGTAGCCAATCGACGGCTTCGGCATCTGCGCCAAGGTGTACCTTGGCCACACCCACGACTTGCATCCACCGGTGAGCAAAGATGTCGCGAGGGGAGAGACGGAAAGCTTCGAGTATGTGACCTTCGGTCTCAGCAGGGCGCCCCATAAAAAATTTGGCGAAGCCAAGAGCAAGATGAGCACTAGCCAAATTGCGATTGAGTGCTAATGCCTGCTGACATGCAGCGATACCCTCGGCAATCCGGTTTGTAAAAATGTAGACAGAACCCAAGACCAAGTGAGCCAAAGCATGGTCCGGCGCGAGTGAAAGTGCCTTGATCACCTTTGCTTCGGCCGCCGAAAGGCGTGCGGCCCGCTCATCAGTCAAAAAGCCAGCGCCACTAGACATATCCGCCTGTGCCCAACCAACCAGCGCCTCGACATTTACGGGATCGACCGCTAAAGCACGCTCGAAAAAGCTGCTCGCTTGCGCCACATGCTCCGGGGTCAGCCCTTTGTTGAGCCAAGCCCTACCCTGAAAATGCAAGTCCATTGCATCGGGGTGCAGCGTGCGCTCGGCGCGTCGCGCCTCAGCTGCAATGAGCTGCGCATTGAGTGTGTTGGCGAGCCTTGCTACGATTTCATCCTGCATATCGAATAGGTCGGCGACGGGTTTATCGAACCGTTCGGCCCAAAGATGGTTGCCGGTTTCGGCGTCGATCAGCTGAACGTTGACCCGAAGCCGGTTTCCGCCACGCTGCACCGAGCCTTCAAGCACGTAACGAACATTGAGTTCGCGGCCAACCTGTTTGAGATCAACCGCTTTGCCTTTGAACGTAAATGCGGTGTGCCGACCGATCACGAGTGAGCCACTGACGCGCGACAGGTCCGTGGTCAGGCTCTCGGTCACTCCATCAGCGAAATAGTCCTGCTTGGGGTCGCCGCCGATGTTCGCAAAGGGCAGCACCACGATGGAAAGATGAGGGGGGAAAGGCGGGCCTACCCTTGGGCACTCAATCTTCGTCGCCGAGTTAGGCCGATCCCGAACCATCGCATAGACTCGGACTGGAAGGCCAATGTTTTTGAGGTTTTGCTCACCCAGGTCGGCGAACTCAACTCCAACCTTGCCTCGGACTTGATCGTAGACAGAAGACGAGATGCAGATACCGCCCGGGTCCGCGATGCTCTCAAGCCGCGCCGCAATGTTAACGCCATCTCCAAAGATGTCATGAGGCTCGACAATCACGTCACCAATGTTGACGCCCACACGGAAAGCAATACGCCTATCTTCCATCTCAGCGATTGTAAGCTCTTTCATGCGGTCCTGGAACTGCACAGCGGCTCGAACCGCTTCGATCGCGCTTGGAAACTCAGCCAAGAACCCATCGCCCGTGTTCTTCACGATGCGGCCGCCGTGTTTGGAAATGGCGGGCTGCACACTCTCCACCAGGAACGCTGTCAATTTGGAGTGCGTAGCCTCTTCGTCATGGTGCATGAGCCGCGAATAGCCCGCCACATCGGCAGCCAATATCGCCGACAATCTGCGCTCGACCCGGACTGGCCGCTCCTGCACCATGGCCCGCAATCCAACTCAGCACATTAGTACGCCGGATCGCACGGTGGCACCAATGCGCTTTAAAGGGTTCCACCCAAGGAGCGTATGTCGTTCGTTGTCAATTAGCTTGAAACGTCAGCCGCGCTGACCGATGTCTACTCGGGAATGTGTGAAAGAGCTGATGTCGCAGAATGAACCGTAGCCGACTTGGCCGGCCAGGTAGGCATATTTGCGTCCAACCTGCAGGCGACCGAGTGGCAGCGTGCTATGCACCGGCTGCCGGCCCCCTGGCCGTTGATATAGGTCAAGATACGCCTGCGCCCGGATAGCACGCTTCATGCAATTCGTACGATCAGGGGAGTGTTTCATGACCATGTCAAACGTCACTCGCCGCGGAATGATTTGCGGTCTTGCGGTCGGAGTAGGTGCGGCCGGGGCAATTTCATCAAGCACGTTTGTCGACAGCGCGCGTGCTCAATCCGCGAAAAAGACTTTTGTGCTGATTGGCGGCGCCTTCTACGGAGCTTGGTGTTGGCGGCGCGTTACGGAAAGGCTCGAAAAGCAGGGCCATAAAGTCTATGCGCTTTCACTTACCGGATTGGCAGATCGCTCACACCTGCTTAGCAAGGATGTCAATCTCGACACGCACATCACAGACATCGTCAATCTTGTCGAATGGGAAGATCTCACAGACATTTGCCTCGTCGCCCACTCGTATGCGGGATATCCAGCATCGGGGGCGCTGGAACGCATCGGAAACCGCGTATCATCTATCGTCTGGGTTGATGCATTGAAGCCCGCCGATGGTCAATCGTTTCGCGACGCGGTGCCCTTCCCCCTAGAGGATGGCGCGATCAGCCGCCCGGCTCCCAAAGCGTTGCCTCCCACAGCCTTCAATGATCCCAAGGACGTTGCTTGGGTCTTATCGAAAGTGACCCCACAACCGATCGGAACGTGGCTGCAACCGATTAAGCTCTCGGGCGCGCGAGAGAAGGTGGCCAAAAAGACCTACATCCGCTTACCAAAGTTTACATTGGCTGCCTTGGACAAGGCAGTTGAGGAGTGCAAGGCGGACAAGTCTTGGACAGTCCTGGAGAATACAACATCCGGCCACTCTGTTATGATTGTCGAGCCGGATTGGTTGACTGACGTATTGCTGAAGGCAGTGTGATAACGACCGCCGACAACTTGCGCGGGACGAACCAGACCGTCAGCCCTTCACCGTGATCGCCCGCCCGATCACAGGCTGGGCGGCGATCGGAGCATTGGCCGTCAGCGCCGCTAGTTCGCCGATCAGGCGGTCGGCGTCGGCGGCGATGCCGTCCGGTGCCTGGATCACCAGGCGTTCCAGCGCCCAGCGATACGAGGAAATGCGCTGCTCCAGGCATTGCTGGACCCATTGCACGATCAGCGTGTTCTCTTCCATGCGCGCGACCGCGTCGGCCTTCTCACGCGGCGACAGCTCCGACACCATTCTTAGACTGGCGTTGCGCTTGTGGTCGAGTTCGATCACGCGCCCGGCCGACGCAAAGAACGGCTCGAACCGGGTGATGTCGTTGCGGACGTCCTCGATGAGCTGCTGATAGCGCGAGGTGTGCGAGCGGTGCGGCTCGTCGATCAGGGTACGGCCGTACATGGTGCGGTCGAACACGACCTTCTGCCGCCATGGCGAGGGCAGCGGCTGGTAATTTCCGAACACGCTCTTCCAGGCCGGGCGCGAACGCGGCGGCTCGATCAGGGGATAGGCGAGATCGCGCAATTGTCGCTCGTTTTCGGTGAGCTGGAACTGCGACGACCTGAGGCCGATGCTTGCGGTGGCCTCAGCGCCGATCCAGCGGTGCATGTCGTCGTTGCGCATGTCGGCGCGGGTGCGGCCGAAATCGCCGCCGCTGCAGCCGGCAAGGGTTGCGCCCACAAACAGCACGACGAGAGCCGGGAGTGACCGAAGCCCGGTAGTCCGGATCGGATGGCACATCGCCGGCATTTTCAAACGTCCGTGGTTCAGGTGCGCCGACGGCGACGGCGACCGGGTGCTGTCCCCTCTTCCGGTCCGCGGCCGTCACCGGTTTCGGCAACCTGGCGCTCGATGCGGACAACAGGAAGGATCAGTACCGTTCCCAGGCCATCGCGCGGCGCGCCATCCATGGTCGGGCCCGGCCGTCGCGAAGCCGCATCCGCCGGGAATTCAATGATGGTGCCCATGTTCCGTTCTCTCTGGTTGCCACCAGGACGCGATCTGGCCGGCGACATGCCATTATTCAGAACAGAACGTGGTTAACGGCTTCTTAATTTTCGCAGGCGGTACAGTTACGGGGGCGCGTCCCGGCAATGCATAAGATTTTAGGGGATTTCTTCACAGGCCGTTTTCCTTAACCAACTCTTAAAGTGCCGTGCGTAGGCTGACGCGAAGGATTCCCCAAGTCGCGTACACCTGACATGACCGCAGCTCCGTTATTCCCGGGTTTCGACGGGCTAATGTCGCTCTCGCGCCGCGAGGGCGTCGACATTCGCCCGACCTTGCTGCGCGTGCTGACCGACCTCTACGTGCAGGCCAGCGCGCATTCCGACGACGAGGAGCGGCAGTTCATCGAACTGACGTCCCGCCTGATCGACCAGGTCGACGACGCCACCCGCGCCGCCGTGCGGGCGCGGCTGGCGATCTACCCGGGGACACCAACGGAAATCATGGACAAGCTCGGGCTGCGGCGACCGCAGCAGCCGCTGCCGGTCGCAGCCGCGATCGCCACTGCGCCGGCCGGCACGCCGCCGGAGAAGCCGCAACTGACCGAAGCGCAGTTGCGAATGGCGTCCACCCTCTCGATGCGGCCGAACGATGCCGCCGAAATCAGCGACATGTTCTTCGCGGCAAGTTCGAGCGAGCGCGCGCTGATCCTGCACAATCTCTCCGAGACGCCGTTGAAGGCTTCGGCGCGAATTCCCGCAGCCCGCGCGCTGCGCGCGATCCAGACGCTGGAGATGGCGGCGTTCGCCGAGGACAAGGAAAATTTTGCGCTCGAGATCGGCGAGGCCCTGATCCTGCCGGTGCGAATCGCCGAGCAGGTCGTCAACGATCCCGGCCGCGAGCCGCTGGCGTGCGCGGCCCGGGCGCTGGAGATGCCCAGCGCTGTGTTCCAGCGCATACTGATGTTCCTCGATCCGGAGTTCGGCTCTTCCGTTCACAACGTCTACCGGCTGTCGCGGCTCTATGACCGGCTGAGCGAGCGGTCGGCGCTGGTGATGCTGGCGGCGTGGCGCGGCTCGACCATGGCCGTCGCCCGGCACAAATACCGTCCCGCGCTGTACGACGACGAGCGCAATCGCGCGCGGATGGCGGCCTCGCCGACGCGGCCGACAGTACAGCCCGGAAGCGCACCCGGCATTCGCACCGGCACCGACGGATCGAAACGTTAGAGCTTGGCCAGATCCAGAAAATGCCGCCCCGCCCGGTCCTCGGTCTCGACGATCCATGCGTCCGGATCGAAGCGGAGTTCCTTGGCGAGACGCTCCTCCACGGATTGCTCCGGCACCGGCTGCGGCGAGGCCGGCGCGAACAGCCGCTCGCTCGGCCGGCTCTCGTCATAGAAGGTCTGCGGCGCCGGCGAATACAGCATGGCGTTGCCGTCGAGCAGCGCCACCTTGACGAACACCGCGCCGGCCTCCTCCGCGCCGCGCTTGCGCACGGCGCCAAAGATGCCCTCGGTCTGGCAGCGGCGCAGGTAGGCGGCCACCCAGATGCTTGATTTCAGTCGCATGAGGAGACGATAGACTGCCGGGAGGCGGGAAGCTACTCGATCGGGTGTCCGACCATCACCGAGAGTTCGCGCACCAGCCGGTCGGACATCTGGCCGGTCACCGGGAGCTTGCGCTCGCGCTCGAATTTCGCGATCGCGGCCTGGGTATCCGACCCGACCGCTCCGGTCGGCTTCAACTGGCCGTAGCCATATTGGGTGAGCGTGCGCTGCACCGCCGCCACCCGGCGCGCACCTGCGCTTTGCGCGGTCGCAGCAGGAATCGGCGCCGGTGGCCGTACAACATTTGCAGGCGTCGTCGCAGGCGCGCTGGTCGACCTGACCACCAGGCTGGTCATGGTGTCAGCGTTTCTGGCATCAGCGTTTTTCGCGTCAGCGCTTCTGGAGTCGGCCTGCCTGGAATCGGCTCCCCGCACCTCGACCTGCCTCGTCTCCTGCGGATCGGCCTCGACGACCGGGCGCGGACGCGGCAGCGGGTTCGCGACGGCGGCCTGCGGCGGCGGCAGCGTCACGACAGAGCCGAACATCGGCGACGGATGACGGCCGGCCTGCAGAAACAACGCATTGGTGATGATGGCGCAGATGGCGGTGGCCGCAATCAGGCCTGCGACCACGTCCTTCGGACTGTGCAGGAAGATGCGCATCACCAGGCCGCGCTCCTCCTCCGCCTCGATCGCAGCCGCCTTCGCGCTACGGCGGCGCCGGCGCGGCGTCTCTTCATCATTGTCGATACGTCTAGGCACGCTTCTTCACCTGATGAGCCGACTCTTTCGTCGATTCCTGCGTCAATTCTTGTGTCGATTCCTTCGTCAATTCTTTGGCCAACTCCTGTAACCCGGAACGCTGCGCCGGCTTCAGCGTCGCGATATTGCTTGAAGGCGCCGATGGCGGCGCGAAGTCAAGCGGCAAGGCCACGGCAACCGTGGTCCCCTCGCCGAGCC
>PNLC01000230.1 GCA_013822885.1 Bradyrhizobium sp. | reverse complement strand
CCGCTCGAACAGCGCAGCGTCCGAAACCCGCAGCAGCGTGTCCTGGAACGTGGAGCGCGCGCCGAACAGGGAAAGAAACTGCTTCGGGTGCACCTCGCGCGATGCCGGCCACAGCCGCGTCCCGGCGCCGCCGCACATGATCAGTGGGATAATTCGTCGATTCATCGGTGTCTCAGATCCTGTGATAGTCGCGATACCAGGCGACGAATGCACGAAGGCCGTCCTCGATCGAGGTCTGCGGCCTGAAGCCCGTGTCACGCATGAGTTCCGCGACGTCGGCGAAGGTCTCGGTCACGTCTCCGGGCTGCATCGGCAACATCTCCCTGACCGCCGGGCGGCCGAGTTCCTGCTCCAGAACCGCTACCACATGGGTGAGTTCTTCCGGATGATTATTGCCGACATTGTAAATTTTGGCCGGCGCGCCTGCGGCCGGGCCACCGTCGACGGGCACCTGGTCGACCAGCCGCGATACGACACGGGTCACATCGTCGACAAAGGTAAAATCGCGCCGCATCCGGCCATGGTTAAAGAGGCTGATCGGCGTGCCCGAAAGGATCGCCCTGGTGAAGATGAAAATCGCCATGTCGGGCCGTCCCCACGGTCCGTAAATGGTAAAGAACCGCAATCCCGTCGCCGGGAGGCGGTAAAGGTGGCTGTACGAATGCGCGATCAGTTCGTTGGCCTTCTTTGTGGCGGCGTAGAGGCTGATCGGCTGATCGGTCTTGTCGTCCACCGAAAACGGCAGCTTGGTATTGGCGCCGTAGACCGACGACGACGACGCATAGACCAGATGGCCGCATCCGTGATGCCGGCAGCCTTCCAGCACGTTGAGAAAACCTTCCAGATTGGCGTCGGCATAGTCATGCGGATGATCGATCGAATGGCGCACACCGGCCTGCGCCGCGAGATGGACCACTCTTGGAAAGCGGTGCTTGGCAAACAGGCGTTCGATTGAGGCGCGATCGGCGAGATTGATCTGTTCGAATCCAAAGCGCGGTTCGCCGCGGAGAATTTTCAGCCGGGCCTGCTTCAGCGCCGGATCGTAATAGCTGTTGAGATTGTCGAGACCGACCACGGTCCGGCCTGCGGCCAGCAGCGCGCGGGAGACGTGGAAGCCGATGAAGCCGGCAGCCCCCGTGACCAGTATGGATTGATCCGACATCAGGTCCTCAAATCTGGCACCACCTGCGCCCGCGCCTCTTTACCCGCCACGTCGAGGGGGCTGCAATACCCACCGGGCGCGGCTATTGCCAGACCGGCCCGAAAACCATACCAAGGCGGCGAAGTTCGACGCATGGCGCCGAATTTGCGCTAATTCCCCCCTCTCAAACCCAAACACGGGCGAGATGCGCCGGATCCTGCTTTCTCTACTCAAGATTCTTGTCTCGGCGGCGCTGCTGTATTTCTCGCTGCGCAAGGTTGATCTGGCCGAGTTGGCATCGCGCCTTGACTTTTCCAGCCTGGGCTGGATCGGGCTCGCGATCGCCGTCACGTTCCTGCAGCTATTCGTCGGCGTGTTGCGATGGCGCGTGATCGGTGCGGAGTGCGGGGCGCCACTGCCTACCAAACAGGCGATGCGCTTCAACGTGATCGGAACCTTCTTCAACCAGACGCTGCCGTCCTCGATCGGTGGTGACGCGGTGCGGCTGTGGCTCGTCGCACGTACGGGCGCCGGATGGCGGGCAGCGACCTATTCGATCTTCGTCGACCGTGCCATCGGCCTGATCGCGCTCGCCGTCATTATCGTGGCCAGCCTGCCCTGGAGCTATCGCCTGATTACCGATTCCCACGGCAGGTCGGCACTGCTGTTTGTCGATTTCGCAGCCCTTGCCGGCGGTCTCGGATTTCTCGTGCTCGGGAGATTGCACTGGCCGTGGCTGAAGCGCTGGTGGGGAACCCATCACATTCACGCCTGTTCTGTGATCGCCAACCGCGTGCTGTTCAGCCGCGCCCATGGTCCCAAGGTCGCGGTGCTGTCGCTGCTCGTGCACGTGCTCACCGTCGTCATCGCCTGGTGCGTGGTGCAATCGATCGACGCCCCGGTGGTGTTCGGCCAGATTTTCCAGTTGGTCCCGCCCGTGATGCTGATCACCATGCTGCCGATCTCGATTGCCGGCTGGGGTGTCCGCGAGGCCACGATGGGGCTGGCTTTCGGATACGCCGGCCTGATTGCCAATGAAGGGGTCAATATCTCGCTGCTGTTCGGCGCGGTATATTTCATTGTCGGCGCGATCGGCGGCGTGGTCTGGATTCTCAGCGCCGAAAAGGCAGCGCAGGGAACGGTGCCGATCGAGGTTCCCAAATAGCCTTGATAATAGCCTTGATAATAGCCTTCACAATAACTTCACGTCACCTTCACGTCGGGTCATGGCCAATTCGCAACTACTGCTGACGTTTGCCGCGGCTGCCGCGGCTGGATTGCTGTCGGGCGTCATGACATCGGCGATCCGGCCGCTGCTTCTGCGGGTCGCACTCGCAAAACCCAACGCGCGCTCTTCGCATCGTATTCCGACCCCGCAGGGCGGGGGCATCGCCGTCGTCGCGGCCACCCTGGTCGTTGCTACCGCTTCCATCGCGCTCGTCGGCACCAGCGATGCCAGCATTCCCTTCGCCGTTTTCGGCGCGACGCTGTTTATCGCGGCCGTGGGCTTTGCTGACGATGTCCGATCGATTCAGGTGTTGCCGCGGCTCCTGCTGCAGGGAGTCGCGGTCGCCGTGGTGATCCTTGCCGCGCCGGAAAGCCTGCGCATCGTTCCGGCCTGCCCGCTATGGATTGAACGCGCGCTGCTGCTGCTGGCGGGTCTGTGGTTCGTGAACCTGGTCAACTTCATGGACGGCCTGGACCTGATGACCGTGGCCGAAATCGTGCCGATCACCGGCGCGGTCGTTCTGCTTGGCTGGCTCAGCGACCTTCCGGCATCGACGATCCTGGTCGCCGCGGCGCTGTTCGGCGCGATACTCGGTTTCGCACCGTTCAACCGGCCGGTGGCGAAGATCTTTCTCGGCGACGTCGGCAGCCTGCCGATCGGCCTGTTGGTCGGCTGGTGTCTGCTGCAGCTTGCCTGGCACCAGCAATTTGCCGCCGCCCTGCTGTTGCCCCTCTATTATCTCGCCGATGCGACCGTCACCTTGCTGCGGCGGATGGCGCGGCGCGAACCGTTCTGGGCCGCACACCGCTCGCACTTCTACCAGCGCGCCACCGACAACGGTTTTTCGGTGTCGCGCATCGTAAGCGAGGTCTTCGCGCTCAACACCGTGCTCGCCGCACTGGCGGTCGGCTCGGCGATGACCTCGTCGACCACGATCGCAGTCCTGCTCCTGGTCATCGGCGTCATCGCCACCGCCCTTCTGATGCGGCGTTTCTCACGCAGGCGGCCGTCTCCGGTCTAACCCGGCCTGGCTTCGCGAACGGCCCGCACGCCCCGTAGAGAGATATCGGACATCGGAAAAAGCTCAGGCGGCGTTCGATCCGAACTCCGGCACGGCATCCTTGAGGACCGCACGGATGGTGGAACGGTCATCCCTCGCGATCGCCTCCTCCAGCGCCGCGAGCCATTTTCGCAAGGTCTGCATCGGCGGCTCTTTCGGCCTGGCCGCCATGATGCCGGCGATCCCGATCTCAACCGTCGGCTCCTGGCTCGCAAACAGGATTTCGTTCAGCCGCTCGCCCGGACGCATCCCGGTGAACACCACCTCAATATCGATGCCGGGCTCCAGACCGGACAGGCGGATCATTCGCTCGGCGAGTTCCACGATCTTGACCGGCTGCCCCATGTTGAGGACGTAGACCGAGACATCGGGCCGCGCCGGCGTCAACGCGTGGGTCGCCGCCGTCAGCACCAGGTCGCAGGCCTCGCGTATCGTCATGAAGTAACGGACCATGTCCGGATGCGTGACCGTGACGGGGCCGCCCGCCTCGATCTGCGCCTTGAATTTCGGCACGACCGACCCGTTGGACGCCAGCACGTTGCCGAACCGCACCGAGATCAGGCGCATCCGCGGCTTGCCGGCCGATTGCGTCATCAGGTCATGGTCGAGCGCCTGGCAATACATTTCGGCGAAACGCTTGGTCAGGCCGAGCATCGAGACCGGTTCGATCGCCTTGTCGGTCGAAATCATCACCATCGCCTCGGCGCCCGCCGCCAGCGCCGCATCGGCGACATTGACCGATCCGAAGATGTTGGTCTTGACGCCTTCGCTCCAGTCACGCTCCAGGATCGGCACGTGCTTGAGGGCGGCGGCATGGAACACGATGTCGGGCTTGAATTCGTTCATCAGGCGCATGATCCGCTCGCGATCGCGGATGTCCGCAATCCGGCCCTCGATCACGGCGCCGGTGGCCCGCTCGGTCAGCGCCTCCGTTACCGCATACAGCGCCGGCTCCGAATGCTCGATCACAAGCAGTCGCGAGGCGCCGAACGTCGCGATACGGTCGCAAATTTCCGAGCCGATCGAGCCCCCGCCCCCGGTGACGATGATCGCCTTGCCCTTCACCAGGGTTTCCAGGCGCGCGTAGTCGATCTTTTGGCTGGCCCGCAGCAGCAGGTCCTCGACGGCAACGTTGGTCAGCCTTGGCACGTCGCCGCTTTCGAGAGACGGCAGGCGACTGGCGATCACGCCCATCCGCTTCGCGCGCATCAGAACCGCTTCGGGACGCGCCTCGGGTTCGAAGGCCGACGGGGTCATGACCAGCCGCGATATCGGCTTGCCGCGCCCGGCATAGTCGCGGATCACATCCTCGACATCGTCGATGCCGCCGAGTACCGGAACGTTGCGGATCGACTGCCCGCGGTCTGCGGCCGATGGCGACAGCACGCCGACCGGCCAAAGCTGCTTGACGGCGCCGCTCTCGATCCCGCGCAACAGCACCTCGGCGTCCGCAGCACGGCCGATCAGGAGGGTCGATGACGCCCCTTCGGTCCTGGCGTGGCGGCGGACACGCGAATAGCGGAAATAGCGATAGCCGAACCGGAGCGCGCTCAGCGCGAATACCTGGAGAAACCAGTAGAGGACGATGGTGATGCGGCCGAACAGCACCGGCGACTTGCTGTTCGTCGCCCCGAAGATAAAGGCATAGTCCAGCACGATCAGTGCGACCGTCAGGACGGTCGCCACCCGCAGGATATTCAACGCATCCGGCAGCGAAATGAAACGCCATTTCGTCGTCGTCAGGTTGAAGACGTAGCAGATGATCACGCTGAAGATGACGAAGAACGGCAGGATGCGCAGCAACAGCGGCAGGCGCGCGTAGAACGCCTCGCCCCCCTCGAAGCGCAGATAGAAGCTGGCCAGCAGCGCAAAGGCCGTCGCCAGCGCGTCATGCGCTGCGATCAGGTAGTTGCGATGCGTCAGTTGTGAAAGCGGCGTCATTCCATTGACCGGCTGCGAAAAATCCGGGGATTCGCAGGACATCCCGCGCCCGCTGATATCTCATCTGCGGCGTGCATGCCAGCGATCATGACCGGACGGTTCCAATGGATTCCGCGGCCTCGCCCCTGACTCTTTCCTGCAACACCATGCCGCCGGCGACGCCCACGCCGAGCACATACATCCAGCCCTCGTGGAAGTCGAAGATGTGCGAGTTGAACAACGAGGTGAAGATGTTTTGTACGACCACCAGCAATCCGATCCAGGCGACGAGCCCTTCGCCACGAAACAGCAGCAGGTGCACCAGCCACATCGCGTACAACAGGACGACCCCGACGGTACCCCACTGTACCGCAATATTCAATGTCTGGTTGTGTGGGTTGGCAATTACCTGATCCCGGGGCTGGTCGGCCGCGGCCCGTTCGAACAGCCCGCGCATCGAGCCGGTTCCGTGGCCGATGACCGGCGCCTCCGAAATGAACCGCAGCGATTTTTGCCAGAACTCCAGCCGTTGCCCTACCGACGTCACGTGCTCGTTCGACTTGTATTGCTGATAATCCTTCAGCATGCGCTGCGGGCCCCACCGTACGTCAGGCGTGGCAAACCAGACGAGGCCCCCCAGTGCGATCATCACGCCAACGAGGATCAGGCTGGTCCGCCGCCTCAGGTGAAGCAGCGCAAACACGCCGATCATGATCGGCATCGTCACGATGGCTGTCCGAGAAACGGTCACCAGTGCCATGTTGACGAGGAATCCGAGCGCGACCGCCCCCAGTGCTGCGGCCTGCCATATCCGGTTCGACCGCAGCAGATTGAAGATCGGATAGATCAGCGCGACCGCGCACAGCGCGAATTCCTGGCTCTGGGCGATATAGTTCTTGACGAATATCCCGCGCCCGCCGCCCGGTTCGCCCGGGGCCTTCAGCGAAAGGCTGGGATCGAACGCGACCAGGCACGACACCAGCATCAGCAGCGTGCAGGACACCAGGAATGCGATGAAGACCCACATCCCGCGCGACGACCGCTCGAAATGATAGATCAGCACCGGCAGCACAAGCAGCTTGAGGGTCGGACTGATGGCTTTGAGCTGCGCGCCGCGCTCCGCGTCAGACCAGAGCGTGCCGACAACGGCCAGACCGACGAGCGCCAGCGGCAGATAGCAAATCGGGCGTTTCAGCAGCCGTCCGAAGGCGCGCCAATCCATCACCCATATTGCCGCGCACAGCCAGAGCGCGATGAAGATGGCGACCAGCGAGGTCGACCACGGCAGCGCGAGCGCAGTCAGGATGGCGAAAACATCCGCAACCGTCGTCCACAGCGTGCGGTCCCGCCAATGCCGCCGCACCGGGGGCATCGGCGCAGTCTCGGCACTCACGCTCACAGCTTGCCTCCACGCGCGCGATCGACCAGCGACGTCGTGCTGTGACCCGGCAGAATATCGACCAGCACGACTTCACCGCCGGTGGCCTCGACGATTTCGTAACCGACGACCTGCTCGCGGGTGTAGTCGCCGCCTTT
>PNLC01000229.1 GCA_013822885.1 Bradyrhizobium sp. | reverse complement strand
TGCGAACGCAGGGAGCCATAACCCCGGGGGCCAACTGTTAAAGCAAGGTCGTGAACCAGCCCGCCTTAACAACATCGGCCGCGGCGTATGGGTCCCTGCGTTCGCAGGGACGACGACCTGCTTGATGACAACTGTCGGACACAAATCGCGTTGGTAAGTTGCCCCCTACTCGCCGCCGTCGATCTGGCGGCCCATCAGCGCGATCGCTTTCTGATAGACGCCGGCCGCATTCCAGGCCTGGATGGCCGCGAAGTTCGGCTCACCCGGCTGGTAGCCGGCGCCGGCGCGCCAGCCATGGGCTTTAAGGAAAGCCGCGGTCGAGGTCAGCGCGTTGGCGGAGTTTTCGAGATTGCCGGTGCCGTAAGCGAGGATGGCCTTGGGCATGAACTGCGTCTGACCGACTTCGCCATGCATGGAACCGCGCTGCGACGGCGAGAGCGCGCCGCGGTCGATCAATTGCAGCGCCGCGTAAAGATGCTCGGTGAAAAAGGCCGAGCGACGGCAATCGTAAGCCAGCGTCGCGATCGAGGCGAGCATGTTCTGGTTGCCGCGCTGGCTGCCGAAGCCGGTCTCCATTCCCCAGATGGCGAGCAGCGGTCCCGGCGGCACGCCGTAGCGCTGCTGGATCGAAGCGAACAGCGCGGCCTGCGATTGCTTCAGGCTGCGCCCCTTCGCAACGATGGTCGGGGCGCCGCGCTTGGCGAGAAACTGGTCGAGCGAGAGTTTGAAACTTCGCTGGCCGCGATCGGCATTGATGGTCGCCTGCGCGTAGTTCGTTGCCATCAGGGCCTGGATGGTCGAGGCACTGACGCCTTTGGCGCGCGCCTCGCCGGCGAACTCCTGCTTCCAGGCGGCGTAGCCGCCGGCCGAGTTGCCGCATTGGGCGGCGTGCGCATGTGAGGTCAGACATGCGAGCATTGTCAGGGTCAGGAAAGCGGCTGTCGTAAATTTCTTGCTCGTGGTCATCAGGAGCTCCGATGGCTTGCGACGTCGCGGAGCCCGATTTCCACGGCAGCGAGGCTGAAGGTAGAAGAAACGAGGGCGAGGCCGAAGGAGGAGCATGGGGGAGTGGTTCCTTGCGAAGAGCGCTTAGGCAAGTCCTAGCATCTCCGGCGGCAGCTTTCGAGATCCACGTCCGTGTATAAGTTCCGTGCTAGCGTCTTCGGGCGCTGCCCGAATCCGCCACACGAGACCCTCCCGCCAATCTGACGCCTTCAATGACAAGGCGGCGCAGCCAGACGGCACCGGAATCGTCGTGGCTCCGTTCATGCCAAAGCAGGCGATAGCCATAGGGCGTAACTTGAGCCGGGGGCTTCAGGATCACAAGGCCAAGCCTCGGCGCTAGCTGGTGGGCCGCGCGCGACGGCATGGTCACCAGAAAGTCCGATGCCGACGTAATTACCGCCGCCGTCGCGAAATACGGAACTCGAAGCGCGACATGACGCCTCTGCCCCTGTTCGGCAAGTGCGGCGTCGATCGGTCCGCCCTGCCCGCCGAAAATACTCACCACAATATGCGGCCACGCAGTGAAGATCTTGAGCGGCAGCACGCCCTTTGCGCCACGCATTTGCCGGAGCAATGGGTGCTCACGCCGAACCAGGGTGACGAAGCTTTCCCGAAATAGCTCGCGTGCCCGAAACGATCCCGACACCGGATTATCGCTGTAGAGCACGAAATCGACTTGCCCATCGGCGAGGGCACGAAAGACGTCGCGCGAGAAACCGACAATCTCGATAGCGGCGTTGGGGGCCTCGCGCGCAAACCGTGCGGCGATATTGGGCAAGATGGCAAGCGCACCATAATCGGTGGTCGCAATACGGAATATGCGATCCGTCGCGGACGGATCGAATTTCGGCTTGAGGAGAAACGTCTCGACGCCCCCGAGCAGGTTCGCCAGCGGCTCGCGCATCGATTCGGCGCGCAATGTCGGCATCATTCCGCTTGCAGCCTTCACCATCAGGCGGTCACCAAACAGGTGTCTGAGTTTCGCCAGCGACCGGCTGATCGCCGGCTGGCTGCTCCCGACGAGTTCTGCAGTCTTGGTGACGCTCCTGGTTTCCAGCAGCACGTGCAGTACCACCAGCAAATTGAGGTCGATCCTGGCAACATCCGCTAGGCGCATAATGTGCATTCTATCATGATATTTGCGGATAACGATAGCGCTGATGTAAACAGCCTTCATCGCAAACGGCGCTGCCGCCGCACCTGGAGACGTTCATGCCATCAGAACCTTGCATTAGTCGCCGTGGATTGCTCGCAACTGGCGCGGCAGGAGCATTGGCGCCGCTTGTCGGCCCGCCGGCCGCATTCGCGCAGAATCATGCACCGAAGCCTAATTCAGGCCACTACCGTTTCCGGATCGGCGATATTGCCGCCACGGTCGTTAGCGACGGCACACTGACCGGCAACCCGCGGATCTATGCATACAGCGCGCCTCCGGATGAACTCAGCAGGGCATTGAACGATGCGTTCCTTCCGGTGGACAGATACAAGCTCAACCTGAACACGCTGCTGCTGGAAAGCGGCGGCAAGAAAATCCTGATCGAGGCGGGTGCGGCGCAAACACTGGGTCCGGATGGCGGGCATCTTTTCACGAACCTTGCCGCGATCGGCATCCAGCCTGATGATATCGATGCCATCGTGATTACGCATACCCACCCCGACCACGTGGGCAACCTGTGCCGGGCCGATGGCTCGAGCGCCTTCCCCAAGGCGGCGGTCTATGTTCCGGAGGATGACTGGACGTTTTTCATCCGCAATGAACCAGACCTATCGCGGCTGCCCATGCCTGAAGACTTCCGGCGGGCGTTCATCGCCAATATCAAGCGCAGCGTTACGCCTATCGCGAAATCCGCAGTGCTGTTTCGGCCGGGCAGCGAACTGCTGCCGGGTGTGACCACCATTGCCGCCAGCGGTCATACGCCCGGCATGTCGGCCATCCTGATTCACTCCGGCCGGCAACAATTGCTGATCACCTCCGACGCCGCCTACAGCCCGCTTCTCAACATCGATAATTCCTGGCGACCGGGTCCCGATCTCGATCCCGAATCTGCTTCGCAAGCACGTAAGCGACTGTTCGACCGCGCCGCGACGGATCGTATCCCGGTTCTGGGATTTCATTTTCCATTCCCCGGCATCGGTAACATCAGAATGACCGACGGAGCCTATCGCTGGGTAGCGTCCAACTGGCAGTTCGAAAGCTGAGAGCGTGGCGCCAGGGCACGCTTCGAGGGCTGCGGCAGGCGCAGCCCTGCCGTCCAGCCGTCACGAAAACGGCCATGATTGCGGCTCATTAGAACCGGGTGCTATTTTGCAGCGACCTTAGCAAGTCGCACTTCATTCCAAACTCTCCGCAATCAGCCTTTTTTCGAATCGAATGGATTCCCATGACCTCTCCGCTCAGCCTGTTCAGACCGATATTGCTGCTGCTTGCCCTGTCGCTTGGAGCTGTCACGAACGCCACAGCACAAACGCGCGACGTGGCCGGCGCCAGGGATTATCCCGGCATCGGCCGTTTCGCCGGCAGCGTCATCACGGGCTACCAGGTGAAGGATTTTGACGCGGCGCGGATGCAGGGCGCCGCTTTCAAGGACGGCCAGCCGACCGACGCGCGGCGGCTGGAAGGCCGCATCACCCGCATTGCCTATCGCACCAATCCCGGCCCGTCGATCCTGGAGGTGTCGCGCAATTTCGAAACCCAGCTGGCGAAGGCCGGCTTCGAGACGCTGCTTGCGTGCGACGTTGACGCCTGCGGCGGCATTCCTTTTCTGGAAGCGATCGACGCGCTGCCGATCCCGCAGATGTGGGTGGACGGTTTCAACTACCGCTATTTTGCCGGGCGCAAGCTTGATGCCGGACGCGAGATCTATGCGAGTGTCATCGTCAGCGAGAACAACCGCGATATCTATGCGCAGCTTGTCGTCGCCGAACTCGGCGCGATCCAGAACAAGATGGTGGATGCGGCTGTCATGGCCAAGGGCCTGCGCGAGACCGGCCGCATCGCGCTCTACGGCATCTATTTCGATACCGACAAGACCGAGGTGAAGCCCGAGAGCCGCCCCACCCTCGAGCAGATCGCAAAACTGCTGGCCGCCCAGGTCTCGCTCAACGTCTTCATCGTCGGCCACACCGACAACCAGGGGCCATACGCCTACAATCTCGATCTGTCGCGGCGGCGCGCCGAGGCGATCGCCGCCGAGCTGGTGAAGAACTACGGCGTCCTCGCGCCGCGGCTGCGCACCGCGGGCGTCGGCCTGCTGGCGCCGGTCGGCTCCAACGCCACCGACGCCGGCCGCGCGCTGAACCGGCGGGTGGAACTGGTGGCGCCGTAGAGGCATTGTTGGACGGCCCGGCTTCCACCGGCACGATTGATCCGCGTCAATACGCCTGAACGCCGGCCTTCCTAGGATTGCCGGCAAAGGAGTGACGCCGATGATCGGGATTACCTTCACCACGGACCAGATCCGCGATGCCCCCGCCGAGGTCCGGCAGAGGATCGAACATCAGGTCATCGCCTCGCTCGGGCTGGCGGCGGATGCGCCGGCGGCTGCGGAACATCCGCACGGGGCGCACCTGATCGCGTGCAACACGGAGGACGCCGCTGCGGTGCTGGCGCAGATCAAGGGCCTGATGCCGGCGTTCAATGTATTCTTCGAATTCGCACGTCCCGGCATTTCGTTCGGGCAGCCGCCGGTGATGGCGTTCCGGCTGATCGACATCCTCTATCACACCCGCCTCCAGGACATCGGTCAGGTGATCGAATGCCTCGAAGCGATCAACGAGGCCTTCGCGCGCGTGCGCCACGATCCTTCGGCCAAATTCTGCGGCTTCGACAATCAGGGGCACTGCCTGATCAGGCCGGAGACGCAGCAGAGCGTCGCTGCACTCTGGCAGAGCATTCTGGCGGCCCAGCCGGAGGGCCGTGGCGGGGATACGGGCACCGTGTCGGCGGCGTAGCGCGCAGCGGCTTATGCCGTCGCGCGAGTGCCATCCGGCGGCTTCAGTCCGCGTGCAGTCGAAGGCATAGCACCGCGCTGGCCAGCGCCGACAATCCCAGCAGCACCAGCACCCCGGAAAATCCGGTCAGCGCGAACAGGATTCCGCCAAACGTCACGCCTACGGTGCCGCCGAGAAAACTGCACGAATTGAGCATGCCGGAGCCTTTCCCGGCCTGCAGCGGCGGCAGCGTCGCCAGCCCGAGCCGCGGCGCAGAAGCGTAGGTCAGCGCGATTCCGCCGCCGGCAACGAGGAGGCCGAGCGCCAGAACGGGGAGCCTCGCATCGCTGCGGAGCGACGCCCAGACGATCACGCAGCCGAGAATAAGCAGCAGCGATGCAGCGGTCAGCATGCGCCGCATCCCGATTTTCGCGGCAATCAAGGGAGCCGCGCGCGCAAAAGCAAACAGCGCGACCGAGAGCGGCAGCAGCGAAAGACCGGCTGCAACGGCGGACATGCCGAGCCCATCGGCGGATTGCGCAAACAGATTGTAGTAGAGCAGCAGCGTCATGATATCGAACATCACGAGAAACAACAGCCCGGCGGCAATCGCAAAATTCCGGTTCGCGAACAGGCCGAGATCGACCAGCGGCTGACGGCGGCGCGTCTCCGTCCAGATCAATCCACCGAAAGCGATCGCGGCCAGCGCCAGCGGGACGATGGCAGCTTTTGGGTCGCTGCGGACATGCACCAGCGCCTGCAATCCCGTGATCAGCGTCACCATGAAGACGGCGAGGACGCCGAGGCCGATCCAGTCCATCGACGCCATGCGCCGGCCGCCAGTTCCAGGATGCCGCAACAGCATCAGCGCGGCGGGCACCATGACGACAACGTTCAGCCAGAAGATGGAGCGCCAGCCCGCGAAATGCGTCACGGCGCCGCCGACGAGCGGCCCGATGCTGAAGCCGAGCATCAGGAATCCGCTCCAGGTGCCGATCGCCTCCGCGCGGCCCGTGTCGGGCGCAGCTTCGCTCACCGCAGCAAGCGTGCCGGCCACCGCAAACGCCGCGCCAAGTCCCTGCAGCGCGCGGGCGCCGACCACCACGAAGCCGGTGGGCGCGAGCGCAATGATCAGCGACGCGAGCGCGAACAGCGCGATGCCGGCAATCGACGACCGCCGTGCACCGACCTGATCGGCCGCGTCGCCGCCGACGATGATGAAGATCGCGGCCGTCAGGAGATAGGCATTGACCACCCATTCGACCTCCGGCCGAGCAAGCTGCAGGCTATCCGTCATCGCCGGCAGCGCCGCCATGATCGCCGTGCTGTTGTCGCCGACCGCCAGCATGGCGAGGCAGCAGGCCACCAGCACCGGCCTGAAATCGCTCTTCGCGCCTGAAGCCACCGTCGGCATCACCATCGCCCCTTGCGCCTGTTTCAAACGAGCAGCGCCGGCGAAAACCTATCACACACGAAGCGCGTTCGGGGACTGTGCGAGGCATGGCCGAACGACGTTACCAGCCGGCGTTACTGAGGGGACTTTTCCCGCCGGATCGCGCAAGGCAGGCCGGCGCGCAGCCCGCGCAATTTGCTTTGACAGCGTCGTCCTTATCGAGGACAAGGCCGCCCATGGCCAAGAAACCCGGAACCAATCCCAAAGGCGAATTTGCCTTCTTCAACGTCGTTTATGAAGACGACTCCCAGCGCTCCAACCGGCGCGTGCCTTCCGAACTGCTTGGCGGGCTCGACGGCGACGAGCCCGCGCGGGGCTACATCATGGAGCAGGACCGCGAGATCGCCGAAAAATCCGGCCGTACGCCGTTGGCGATCAAGAGCATCAGCCGGGTCGGGGCGAAGAAGAAGTAGGCCGCAGCTCTCTCCACGTCATATGTGGACGGCCCCTATTGGCAAGCCCTTTTTGACGTGTCGAACGAGTTGGTCTGCTTCGGTCATATGTCCGGCCTGT
>PNLC01000228.1 GCA_013822885.1 Bradyrhizobium sp. | reverse complement strand
ATGGCGGCGGCCGATGCGGCAAAGGTCAGCAATGCCGACAAGACAATGGCCGGGGCTGATTTGCTCAATCGGATCATGCTTCATCCTCCCCGGCGAATGGCCGATATGTGTTATTGCTCTTGTGCGCAAACGCTAAGGCACAGCCGGGTGACCGGTCTTGCGTTCAGTTGCTGGGGGCGGCATGCGTCAGCTAGCCGCGTGACGGTGTGCGCTGTCGGCACAATAGTGCCAGCCGCTCAACGCAAGTTTGTGCGGGCCAAATCGGGGCATCGTGATCCCTCGGGAGGAAAAACATGCTGGAGCGGACAAGGGCGCAAAGCCCGTTCTATACGGCGGAACACGAAGCGTTCCGCGACGTGATGCGTCGCTTCGTGGCGCGTGAGATCGAGCCCCATGCTCATGAATGGGACGAAGCCGGCGAGTTTCCGCGCGAGCTCTACGCCAAGGCCTCCGAGATCGGCCTGCTGGGCCTGGGCTTCCCGGAAGAATATGGCGGCGTCCCCGCCGATCAGTTCATGAAGATCGTGGCTTCGCAGGAACTGGCGCGCGCCGGCGCTGGCGGCGTCAGTTCGAGCCTGATGAGCCACACCATCGGCTCACCGCCGATCGCGCGCGCCGCCCGGCCCGAGGTCAAGGCGCGGGTGCTGCCGCAAGTGCTGTCGGGGCAGAAGATTTCGGCGCTTGCGATCACCGAGCCCAGCGGCGGTTCCGACGTCGCCAATCTCCGCACCAAAGCGCGCCGCGACGGCGACCATTATGTCGTCAGCGGCGAGAAGACTTTCATCACGTCAGGCATGCGGGCCGATTATCTGACCGTTGCCGTGCGCACCGGCGGCGACGGCCCGGGGGGCGTCAGCCTTCTGCTCATCGAAGGCGATACGCCGGGTTTGTCGCGCACGAAATTGAAGAAGATGGGCTGGTGGGCCTCGGACACTGCCACGCTGCATTTCGACGAATGCCGGGTGCCTGTCGAAAACCTGATAGGCGAGGAAGGCCAGGGCTTCAAGATCATCATGCAGAATTTCAACAGCGAACGCATGGGCATGGCGGCGAGCTGCACGGCCTACGCCCGCGTATGTGTCGAAGACGCGATCGCCTATGCAAAGGAACGCAAGACGTTTGGCAAGCCGATCGCGCAGCACCAGGTGATCCGTCACAAGCTGGTCGACATGGCGCAGAAGGTCGCGGCATCGCAGGCGATGCTGGAATTGCTGGCGTGGCGGCTCGGGCATGGCGAGAGCCCGGTGGCCGAGATCTGCATGATGAAGAACCAGGCGACCCAGACCATGGCGTTCTGCGCCTCCGAGGCCGTACAGATATTCGGTGGCGCCGGCTTCATGCGCGGCATCAAGGTCGAGCGCATCTACCGCGAGGTCAAGGTCAATGCCATCGGCGGCGGCACCGAGGAGATCATGAAGGATCTCGCGTCGCGGCAGATGGGGTTGTGATGCGCCGCCCCGGAACGACAGGGAAAGAAAATGCTTTTCACCGCCGACCACGACGAACCCCGCCGCGCCCTACAAAAATTCATCGCCGCCGAGATCAATCCCTTCGTCGACGAATGGGAGAAGAACGACATCTTCCCCGCGCACGAGCTGTTCAAGAAGCTCGGCGATCTCGGCTTTCTCGGGCTCAACAAGCCGGCCGAATTCGGCGGGCAGGGCCTCGATTACAGCTACGCACTGATGATGGCGGAGGAACTCGGCGCCATCACCTGCGGCGGCGTGCCGATGGCTATTGGCGTGCAGACAGACATGGCCACGCCGGCGCTGGCGCGGTTCGGGTCGGACGAAGTCCGGCATGAGTTTCTGACGCCGGCCATCGCGGGCGACGCGGTCGCCTGTATCGGCGTATCGGAGCCGGGCGCCGGCTCGGATGTCGCCTCGATCAAGACCAATGCACGTTCCGACGGCGACGACTACGTCATCAATGGCGGCAAGATGTGGATCACCAACGGCACCCAGGCCGACTGGATCTGCCTGCTCGCCAACACCAGCGACGATCAGGTCCATCGCAACAAGTCGCTCATCTGCGTGCCCATGAAGAGCAAAGGCGTGCAGATCGCGCGCAAGCTCGACAAGATGGGCATGCGTTCCTCTGACACCGCGCAGATTTTCTTCGACAATGTCCGGGTGCCGAAGCGCAACCGCATCGGCGAGGAGGGGCAGGGCTTTACCTACCAGATGGTGCAGTTCCAGGAGGAGCGGCTGTGGGGCGCGGCCGCCTGTCTCAAGGCGCATGAGTTCATCATATCAGAGACGATCGAATACACCCGCAACCGAAAGGCCTTCGGCGGCTCGATCCTGGATAACCAGACCGTACACTTCAAGCTTGCGGAAATGCAGACCGAGGTCGAACTGCTGCGCTCGCTGATCTATCGTGCCGCCGAAGCGCTGGTCGCCGGCGAGGACGTGACGCGGCTTGCGACCATGGCGAAGCTGAAAGCCGGCCGGCTCGGCCGCGAACTCACCGACGCCTGCCTGCAATACTGGGGCGGCATGGGCTTCATGAACGAGACGCCGGTCAGCCGCGCCTATCGCGACAGCCGCCTGACTTCGATCGGCGGCGGTGCCGACGAGGTGATGCTGATGGTGCTGTGCAAGATGATGGGCACGCTGCCCGGCATGAAGAAGAAATAGCGCGTAACGCGCCCAAAGCTTGGGAACTCAAAAATGCTTCATCCGGAGAGCCAGAAAATCGTCGAACTGAAGCACCGTCTTCAGTCGTTCATGGACCGCCACGTCTATCCGAACGAGGAGCGGTTCTATCGCGAGGCCGAAGAGCTCGGTCCCTGGAAGGTTTTTCCCATCGTCGAGGAACTGAAGCCCAGGGCGAAGGAAGAGGGGCTCTGGAATCTGTTCCTGCCGGAGAGCGAGCACGGCGCCGGCCTGACCAACCTCGAATACGCGCCGCTATGCGAGATCATGGGGCGATCGCACCTCGCGCCGGAACTGTTCAACTGTTCGGCGCCCGACACCGGCAACATGGAGGTGCTGGCGCGCTACGGCACGCGGGAGCATCAGGAGCGGTGGCTGAAGCCGCTGCTGGCGGGTGAAATCCGCTCCTGCTTTGCCATGACCGAGCCGGCCGTCGCCTCCAGCGATGCCACCAACATCGAGAGCTCTATCGTTCGCGACGGCGATCACTATGTCATCAACGGCCGCAAATGGTACACGACCAACGCCACCGATCCGCGCTGCAAGATCTGCATCTTCATGGGCAAGACCGATCCGGATAATCCGGACCGCCATCGCCAGCAGTCGATGATCCTGGTGCCGATGGATACGCCGGGCGTCACGGTCCTGCGACCGATCCCGGTGTTCGGCTTCTATGGCGTGCCGGACCGTGCCTCGGAAGTCGTTTTCGAAAACGTGCGCGTTCCCGCAACCAACATGCTGCTCGGGGAGGGCCGTGGTTTTGAAATCGCGCAGGGGCGGCTAGGCCCCGGCCGCATTCACCACTGCATGCGGCTGATCGGGCTGGCCGAACGGACGCTGGAGAAGATGTGCGTCCGGACCCGCAACCGCGTCGCCTTCGGCAAGCCGGTCTCCGAACAGACCGTTACCCAGGAGCGGATCGCTGAGTCGCGCATCATGATCGAGCAGTCGCGGCTATTGACGCTGAACGCCGCGCACATGATGGACACGGTCGGCAACCGTGTGGCGAAAGCGGAAATCGCGATGATCAAGGTCGCGGTGCCCAACATGGCGTGCCAGGTGATCGACTGGGCCATCCAGGCCCATGGCGGCGGCGGCACCAGCAACGATTTCGGGCTGGCTGCGGCCTACGCCACGGCGCGCCTGCTGCGGCTGGCTGACGGCCCGGACGAAGTCCATCGCAACCAGATCGCCCGCCTCGAATTGCGGAAGCACAGCAATTGAAGGCGTCCCCGGCGCTCAGGTCGGGGTGCCGTAGCGCTTCAGCAATCCGCGTCCAAGCTGCGACAGGTGGACCTGGTCCGGCCCGTCGCCGATCCGCATGAAGCGCGCGTAGGTGTAGGCCTCCGCCAGGAACGTGTCCTGCGAGACGCCGGCGCCGCCATGGATCTGGATGGCGCGGTCGATCACGCGGGCGGCCATTGCAGGCACCACGATCTTGGCGGCGGCGATCAGGTCGCGCGCGGCCTTGTTGCCCTCGCGGTCCATCTTCTCTGCGGCCCGCAGCGTCAGCAGGCGGGCCTGCTCGATCTCGCACCAGGAATGGGCGATATCCTCCCGCACCGATCCCTGTTCGCCCAGCGGTTTGCCGAAGGCAACGCGCGACTGCGCGCGGGCGCACATCAGCTCGAGGGCGCGCTGCGCGCAGCCGATCAGTCGCATGCAGTGATGGATGCGGCCCGGACCGAGTCGTCCCTGCGCGATCTCGAAGCCGCGGCCTTCGCCGAGCAGCATGTTGGCGGCGGGCACGCGCACATTGTCGTAGACGATCTCGGGATGGCCGACCGGCGCATCGTCATACCCGAACACGCGCATGTCTCTGATGATCCGGATACCCGGCGTGTCCCGCGGCACCAGCACCATTGACTGCTGCAGATGCTTGTTGGGATTGTCAGGATCGGTCTTGCCCATCACGATCAGCAGCTTGCAATCCTCGCTCATCGCGCCCGACGTGAACCACTTGCGGCCGTTGATGACATAGTCGTCGCCGTCGCGGCGAATGCTGCACTGGATGTTAGTGGCATCGCTGGAGGCGACTTCCGGCTCGGTCATCGAGAAGGCCGAGCGAATTTCGCCCGCCAGCAGCGGCTCAAGCCAGCGCTTCTTTTGTTCGGTCGTGCCGTAAAGCGACAGCACTTCCATGTTGCCGGTGTCGGGCGCCGAGCAGTTGAAGATTTCGGACGCCCATGAAATCCGGCCCATGATCTCGGCGAGCGGCGCGTATTCGAGGTTGCCGATCCCGGCGCCATGATCCCCGGGCAGGAACAGATTCCAGAGGCCTTCGCCGCGGGCACGGCGTTTCAATTCTTCCAAGACCGGCGGCCGGTGATGGCGGTGCCCGTTCTCCACCTGCTTCTGGTAGACCGCTTCCACCGGATAGACGTGGCGGTGCATGAAAGCTGAAAGCCGCGCTTGCAACTCGATGGCCCGGGGACTGTGCTCAAAATCCATTGGCCTCGCCTTTCGTTGCGGGTGAGTAAGTCGGATTGCTTCAGTGGATGCGCCGCGTTGGACAGCCGTCTTGCGTTGACTGGCTGGCATCGTCTTCGGTGCGCGCCCGCGTGCATAAAGATATCGTTGCGAACGGCTTGCCGGCGTTCCAGAGTGACCTCCATCAGAAAGAGGAAATGCCCGATGATCACGCTCTATCACTGCGACGGCGCTCGCTCGTTCCGTCCGCTCTGGATGCTGGAAGAGATGGGGCTGCCGTATGAGCTGAAGATGCTGCCGTTTCCCCCGCGGGTGCTCGCCAGGGAATATCTCGCGATCAATCCGCTCGGCACCATTCCCTTCATGGTCGACGGCGAGACCAAAATGACGGAGTCCTCCGGCATCTGTTATTACCTCGGGACCAAGTATGGACCGACGCCGCTTGTGGTCGGGCTGGACGATCCGGCCTATGGCGCCTTCCTGAACTGGATGTATTTCAGCGACGCGACGCTGACCTTTCCGCAAACGCTGGTGCTGAGATACAGCCAGCTAGAGCCCGAAGAACGGCGGAACCCGCAGGTGGCCGGTGATTATGCCAAGTGGTTCCTGGGCCGGCTGCGCGCGGTCGAGGCAGCGACGGCGAATGGGCAGAATTTGTGCGCCGGGCGTTTCACGGCGGCCGACATCGTCAACGGCTATGCACTGCGGCTGGCAGGCAATATCGGGCTCGCCAAGGATTTCGGGCCGAATGTGGCGGCTTATTGGGCCCGGTTGCAGGAACGCGAGGGTTACCAGCGGGCGGTTGCAGCGGAACGCAAGGCGGGCGTCGAGCAGAACGTGACGCCGCGGGTAAGGGCTTAACTCTCAGTCATTCCGGGGCGCGAAGCGAACCCGGAATCTCGAGATTCCGGGTCTGGTCCTTCGGACCATCCCGGAATGACTGCCTATCCAGGTGACACCGCATCTATCGATGACAGAACTCGAATTTGCGCTATGTTGCCTCCATCGCAGCGGCCAGAGAGCCGCGCGAGGAGGACGAGCCCATGGACGACATCGGCCGCAAGTCAGGCCATCTGATGCTGATCACCCCGGAGCGCGTGTTCTACGCCGGTCTGCTCGGCCGTCCGCGCCAGCGCTGTTCGGGTGCGTTCAACATCTATGTCGCGATCGAAGGAGGACTTTGGCTCACCACCGCCGACGGCGGCGAGCGCTACGGCGAAATGGTCGCCGTGCTCCCGAATATCAGGCACACCGTCGCCAGCGATCATCGGTCGGTGCTCAGCATCGTGATCGAGCCGGAGAGCGTTTGTCCCGGTGTGCTGGAGGATCTCGTTCAGCGCCTCACGGGACCTGAAGGCGAGGCTTTCACCAGCCGCATTCGCGCCGCCTATCTTTGGTTCCGCGACCATCAGGCGGGCAATGATTTCTCGAGCGCCGAGTTCGATCTCCTGTGCCTCGGCGAAGTCCTGCCGCAGCGCGTGCTCGATCCGCGCGTGGCGCGTTCGATCGTGCAGATCGGAAAATTCTGCGGCGAGCCGGTGACGGCGGCGAGTTGCGCCACGGAGGCTGGATTGTCGCCGTCACGCTTCCTGCATCTGTTCAAGGAAGAGACCGGCATTTCCTTCCGCTCGTTCCGCGCCTGGAAGCGTGCGCGGCATCTGCTGCACTTCGCCAACCAGGACATCAACCTCGCGCATCTCGCGCAGGATATCGGCTATCCCGACTCCACGCATTTCAGCCACTCGATCCGCCGCTTCTACGGGCTGAAGCCGCGCGCGATCTTTTCCGGCTCGCGCGACCTGGCGATCTACAGCAGCGGTCGCGCC
>PNLC01000227.1 GCA_013822885.1 Bradyrhizobium sp. | reverse complement strand
CTGCGCAAGCCAGGTCTGGCTCTCAAGGCAGATCGATCGCAGCGGCGACGGCGAGCCGCGCCTGAATTATCTCGGTGACAGCGACGCTCACATCGTGCGCGGCCTGATCGCAATCCTGCTCACGCTGTATTCCGGCCGCACGCCGCAGCAGATCATGGCGACCGATGCGCTTGCCGTGTTCGACGAGTTCGGATTTCGCGAGCATCTGACGCCGCAGCGTTCCAACGGCCTGCGCTCCATGGTCGAGCGCATCCGCTCCGATGCGCGCGAGACGCTGGCCGCGGCCTCCTGATTACTTCTGCTTGCGCGCCTGCTGGCCGAGGCCCATCTTCTTGGCGAGTTGGGAACGCGCCACGGCGTAGTTGGGTGCGACCATCGGGTAGTCGGGCGGCAGGCCCCATTTGTCGCGGTATTGCTCGGGCGTCATGTTGTACTGCGTGCGCAGATGGCGCTTCAGCGACTTGAAGCGTTTGCCGTCCTCGAGGCAGACCAGATATTCGGGGGTCATCGACTTCTTCACCGACACCGCCGGCTTGGCCGGCTCCAGCGGCGCGTCGAGGCGGCCCGTCGACACCCGCAGCAGCGCGGCATGGACCTGGCTGATCAGGCTCGGAATCTCGGAGGCCTGCGTCGGATTGTTGCTGAGATAGGCCGAGACGATATTGGCGGTCAGCTCGACGGTCGTCTTGCTGGCGGAATCGTTCATGGCTCAACCTTCCTGGATCGCGAATGCCCTACCGGCCGCCGCGATTGGGACAGTATCCGGCCGCGGCCATATACCAGCGAAATCTATGACGACTTGCAGTATCACTTGGCGATTATGAACGAATTACCGGGAATATGACAAGAAGACGGCGTTTTATTTTCGATAACGCCTTTTCGGCAAGTATTGCCGGCTCAGGCCCGCTTATCGAGGTGCGCACGCAACTCGTCGATCGAGGCGAAGCGCATCAGGCCCTCCGGCATCTGGGCCTCGATCGAGCCGTCGGAATACAGCGAATAGGCCATGCCATCGACGATGCCCGACTTCAGGATCGTCACGGCCGGCTGATCCCCGTTTCGGGATAGTCCAGCGCTGTCTTCATCGAACGACATCGGCGCACGCGCGCCACGCCTCGGCGGCATCTCCCCAGGCCTCGCGCGATCCGGCCTGGTCCATGCATCGCTGAACTGCGCGGGCTGCTGCGGCTCAGGCGGGTTGGTCGCCGGCGGGCCGGGGCGGAGATCCGACGACAGCATGTCCAGCGGCAGCGGCTCACTGGTACGGGACTGTGCCCGTTCGCGCTCCTGCCGCGACATTGAAGAGAAGAACAGATTGCGCTTCTGCTTGGGAGCCTGCGGTGGTGGAGGCGCCGTGTCTTCCGGAAACATGGGCTCGGGAATCGGATGATCGCGCAGGACATCCTCATCCTGCCACGGCGGCGGGGCGACGGGCGGCTCGCTGCCCGCCTGCGGCGCGACCGGCTGGCCGCGGCCTGACGCGAAATCGCTTTCGGCGGCTAGAGCAGCCTCGATTGCGGCTTCGCTATCCGACTGCACCGCGCCCGGACCGAGCCTTCGCGCGACGTCCCTGAGCTCCCTGACGGCGATCCAGAGCGCGAACATGATCGCGCCGGTGCAAACGCCCATCACGCCGGTGATAATAAGGGTGTTGCCGGTACTGAATTCCTTGATCGGAATTCCAAAGCCGATCGCCAGCAGGCCCGCCAGGACAAGGCCGATGCCGACGACCAACATGACAAAAATCATCGAACCAACCCCCGCAGCCGCGTCCTAAAAGCTCGCAAACCGCCCATGCCACGATACCGTCATATTGCGTGCCTCGCCAACCGGCAATTGAGCACAGCGTTCCGCATAAAACGTTGCCCGCATGGAGGTTTGTAGGCGGTGGTCCGCAGCATTCAGGTCCCGTTCAGCGGGCCGGCCGTAATTCTACCACCTACTATTTACCGCCCTTTTGTTGCATTGCATCAGGGGATTAGGCCCGCAATTCCCAATTACTTGGTAATGGAACTACGCTATATGGGTACCGGGGAATGAGGCTCAAGTCTTCCGTAGTTGGGCCATAGGGGACGCCGGGTTACCAATCGCCATGTCATCGATCACGACTTCCGCCCTCGATACGCCCGCGCGGCGCTCGGTGGAGCGGACCTGCGACGACCTTGCCGTCTTCGTGCTTGCCGCGGTCACCTTGATCGCGGGTCTGACCTTTCGTGACTACGGATTGGGCTGGGACGACTACACCCACGCTGAATACGCCGACCTCCTGCTGCGCATGTTCGGTTCCGGTTTCACGGATACCGCCGCGCTGTCGTTCGCCAATCTTTATATGTATGGCGGCGGCTTCGACATGGTGGCGGCGCTGCTGCACAAGATCATCCCACTGGAACTGTTCGAAACGCGCCGCCTGCTCGGCGCCGTCGTCGGCCTGATCGGCCTCGCGGTGACGTGGCGGCTGGCGCGGCGCGTCGGCGGCCCGCTTGCCGGCCTTGCGACGTTGCTGCTGCTTGCATTGTGCCCGACCTTCTACGGGCACATGTTCATGAACCCGAAGGATGCGCCGTTTGCCGTCTCGATGGTGATCCTGATGCTGGGCCTCGTGCGCCTCGCCGAGGAATATCCGCAGCCATCGCCGCGGACGGTCCTGATCATCGGCCTCGGCGCCGGACTCTCCATCGGCTGCCGGATTCTCGGCGGGCTGGCGCTGGTCTATGCGATGGTGGGTTTCCTGCCCCTGCTGATCGAGGAAGTCCGCACGCAGGGCGCGCGCAAGGCCATCCATCGCTTCGGTCATGTCGTCTATGTGCTGCTGCCGGGTCTCCTCCTAGGATACCTGATCATGGGGCTGGTGTGGCCGTGGTCGATCATCAAGCCTGGAAATCCGTTGCAGGCGCTGACCTATTTCTCGCATTTCTTCGAGAAGCCCTGGAAGGAGATGTTCGACGGCGCCCTGGTGTCGGTTCCCGACATGCCGTGGTCGTATCTGCCGACACTGTTCGCCCTGCAGCTTCCCGAAGTGCTGCTGGGTCTTCTGGTTGCGGCCATCGTCGTCACCTTCATGTCGCTGTCGCGCACCGATGTGCCTGCCCGCCGCAAGACAATTCTCCTGATGCTGACGATGGCGGCCACGCTGCCGCTCGTGATCGCAATGGTGAAGCGCCCGGCGCTCTATAACGGCATCCGGCATTTCATTTTCGTCATCCCGCCGATGACCGTACTCGCCGGCGCCGCGTTCGCCTGGACCATGGAGTGGCTGAAGGAGAAACACCGCCGCTGGCAACCGGCGGCGATGGCGGTGTTCTCGTTCGGTCTGCTGCTGCCGCTGAGCGAGATGATCCGCCTTCATCCCTACGAATACACCCATTTCAATCACATCGCCGGCACGGTTCGCACCGCCGACAGCCTGTTCATGCTGGACTACTGGGGGCTGGCGCTGAAACAGGCTTCCGATAGCCTGCGCGAAGAACTGGTCGAACGGCAGGAATCGCCGCCACAGGGACGCAAATGGAAGGTCGCGGTGTGCGGTCCGCAGCGTCCGGCGCAGGTAGCCCTCGGTCCGGAATTCACGATCGGCTGGGACAGCCAGTCCGCCGACTTCGCGATGACGCTGGGCGAATTCTACTGCAAGGGCCTCACCGCGCCGGTGATGGTGGAAATCAAGCGCGACGACGTGGTGTTCGCGCGCGTCTACGATATCCGCGGTCGCGGTATCTCGACGCTGCTGGCGATTCCGGCGCCATAACGTCGCGCAAGCCTGCGGCAGCATGACTGCCATTTGCGGCGGCTGCCTTGCTGGCGACCCGGCGCAGGGCTAGGCTCGCTTTCGAAAATCAACAATTCACGGGAGAACCGTCATGTCCCCAGCCGAAGCCCGCCTGAAGCAAGTCCCCTCCGGCATGACGGATGCCGAGTGGGGCCAGCGTGTCAACCTTGCCGCCTGCTATCGCCTCGTAGCCTTGTATGGCTGGGACGACCTGGTCGACACCCACATCTCGGCGCGCGTACCGGGCCCCGACCATCATTTCCTGATCAACCCCTACGGCCTGATGTTCGAGGAGATCACCGCATCGAGCCTGGTCAAGGTCGATCTGCACGGCAACCAGCTCAGCGAGAGCGAATACAGCATCAACCCGGCAGGCTTCACCATCCACTCGGCGATCCACGAAGTGCGCGAGGACGCCGGCTGCGTGCTTCACCTGCACACCCCGGACGGAACGGCGGTCGCGAGTTGCATGGAAGGCCTGCTGCCGATGAACCAGACGGCGCAGTTCGTCACCCACGACCTCGCCTATCACGATTACGAAGGCGTGGCGCTGGACCACGACGAACGCCCGCGGCTGCAGAAGGACCTCGGCGACAAGAACCACATGCTGCTGCGCAATCACGGCACGCTGACGGTGGGCCGCTCCGTCGCCTCCGCCTTCGAGCGCATGTATCACCTGGAGCGGGCCTGCACGATGCAGGTGCGCACCCGCATGCTGGGGCCGACCGCCTATCCGGTCGAGCAGGCCGTGATCGACAAGAACGAGCGGCTGTTTCACAACCCGGATTTTGCGGAACTGCGCTCGACCAACCTGGTGTGGCCGCCGCTGCTGCGGAAACTCGATCGGATTGATGCGAGCTACCGAAATTGAGTTTTCACAATTTTAGTGTAAGATCGTTCTTAACGACCTCTGCACTACCGAACAAGAACGCCGCCCAATCCCGGGCGGCGTTTTCATTTGTTCATTTTATGCCCGCGCGCGGGGGAACCACCTCGCCCCATGAATTGAGCGCGGCGTAAACAACGCCGAGAACGACACTATAAGCAAGAATCATCGCAAGCGAAAACACGGCAGGCCAGACGGCGAGATCCAGCTTGCCGGCGAACAGTCCCAATCCTACCAGCGGAAAGAACACAAATCCCATCAGCAGCCAGCCGAAGATTCCGAAAGTCACTCCCTTTGCCGCGCCGCGGTTCCCGGGCAGCGAGGAGTAGAACCGCCCGAAGCAAAGGCCGAGGATCGTCGAGCCGTTCAGGAACGACATCGCCCATGGAACGATTGGATGGATCTCGCCACCCGTCAGATGACCAAGCGTAGCCTGAAGGCTCTCATAAGGTTGAAACGTGGGGAGCAGTCCGCTCCGCGATTTCAGATACATCAAGAGAGTATGTGCGGCGCTTCCGCAGAAGCCTGCGACGGCCGCCTTCCAGATCCAACGCCCGGTCATGCCGCCGCTTAACGCGGCGCCTCTGCGAGCGCAGCCAGAATCCGCGCCCATGAGCGGATGCCCTTGTGAAAACTCTTCAGGTCGTACTTCTCGTTCGGTGAGTGAATGTTGTCGTCGTCGAGACCGAAGCCGATCAGCAGGCTGTCGAGGCCGAGCGTACGCTTGAAATCCGCGACGATCGGAATCGAGGCGCCGGAGCCGACCAGCAGCGCCTCCCTGCCCCATTCCTCGGTCAGCGCGCGCCTGGCGGCCGCCAGCGGCTTCATGTTCCAGTCGAGCGCGATGGCGGCGCCACTGGAGTGCTCGGTAAAGACGGCCTTGCAGTCGCCCGGAAGCCGCGCGGTGACGTAGTCGCGGAACGCCTTCTTGATCTTTTGGGGGTCCTGGCCTTCGACCAGACGGAAGGAGACCTTTGCGGAAGCCTCCGCCGGGATCACGGTCTTCGAGCCCTCGCCGGTATAGCCGCCGATGATGCCGTTGATGTCGCAGGTCGGACGCGAGGATATCTGCTCGATCAGCAGGCGATCCTTTTCGCCGGCCGGGATCGAGAGGCCGATCGGCTTCAGGAACGACTCGGGCGTGAGGTTCAGGTTCTTCCACTGCGCCAGGATATCCGGCGGCAGATCGTTCACACCGTCGTAGAAGCCGGGAATGGTGATGCGGCCGTTGTCGTCGAACAGGCCGCCGAGGATTTTGGTCAGCACGCGGATCGGGTTGCGCGCGCCGCCGCCGAACACACCGGAATGCAGGTCGCGGTTGGCGGCCTTGATGGTGACCTCGTCATACATCAGGCCGCGCAGCGAGGTCGTGATGGCGGGCGTGTTCGGGTCCCACATGCCGGTGTCGCAGACCAGTGCGAAATCGGCCTTCAACTCGTCCTTGATCGCCTCCATGAACGGCACGAAATTCTTCGAACCAACTTCCTCTTCGCCTTCGATCAGGATCGTGACATCGACCGGCAGCGATCCCGTGACCTTCTTCCAGGCACGGCAGGCCTCGATGAAGGTCATCAACTGCCCCTTGTCGTCCTCGGCGCCGCGCGCCACGATGATCTTGCGGCCATCGGCATGATCGGTGACGACAGGTTCGAACGGCGGACGGTGCCATAGATTGAGTGGATCGACCGGCTGCACGTCATAGTGCCCATAGAACAGGACGTGCGGACGGCCGTCGGTACTGCCGTTGGCCTTGTCGTTGTTCTTGGCCACGATCGCAGGATGGCCCGCCGTCGGCCTCACCTCCGCGGAAAAGCCCAGCGTCGCGATGTCCCTGGCGAGATGCTCGGCGGCCGCCTTGCAGTCGCCGGCGAAGGCCGGATCGGCCGAGATCGACTTGATCCGCAGCAGCGCGAACAGCCGTTCGAGGCTGTTGTCGAAATCGGCGTCGATGTGATCAAGGACCGGCTGCATTTGCGCGTTGGACATGCTGATTATCCCTGGCTGTGGGCCTTGTTGTCTTCGTGAAGTTGTAGCCCGCCGGTGGCCTGAGGCAAGGCGGCTTCGACGCCAGGCGGATGGCGCATGTGCCAGGCCAGCCCCGCCACAAGCAGGATGGTGGCCGCAAGGTTGTTGCCATAAGCCTGCAGGTCGTTCGGAAAAACCGGAAGCGACAGGCACAGCAGGCCGCCCGCGATAGCGAGCAACGTCCATGTGCCGGCCTTGACCGCGGGCCGCGGGTCATAGGCGGCGCGATGCATCAGCACGGTCATCGGGAAGAACAGCCAT
>PNLC01000226.1 GCA_013822885.1 Bradyrhizobium sp. | reverse complement strand
CCTCGAAGACGACTTCGCCGCCATTGGCCTCGATCACCTTGCGTGCGTAGACGTTGAGGGTATGGGGCCAGACATAGTTGGCGCTCGGCAGTGCGAACCGCTTGCCGCCGTTCTTGATCAGCCAGGGAATGAATTCGTCGCACTGTTGCGCCGGCGTCGGGCCGGTGCAGAACAGGTAGGGCGTGCATTCCTTGCCCTCATACAGTTGCGGATAGATGTAGAGCGTCTTGCCGCGCGCCACGATCACGTCCTTGATGGCGTTCCGCATCGAACTGGTAATGCCGCCCAGCACCAGATCGACCTTGTCGCGCTGAATGAGCTTGCGGACGTTGCCGACCGCGACCGATTCATTCGACGCGGTGTCCTCGATAAACAGTTCCAGCGGCCGGCCAAGCAGCCCGCCGGCGTCGTTGATTTCCTTGACCACCATCTTGGCGACGTTGGCGTTCGCGTTGCCGGCATAGCCGATCGGACCGGTCAGGTCGGTCGCGACGCCGACCTTGATCGGGGCCGCCTGCGCGTTCGCCCAGTCGGGGCGGACGATCCAGCTGCCGACGCCCGTGGCGATGGCGGTGCTGGCAAAGGCGAAATTGGAGAGAAATCGCCGGCGGCTGAGATTGTTGCGGTCGCTGAACATGGACTAGACCCCCTTTGCTGAAATCAGGCCTTGCGGCCGAAACTTGATGAAGATGATGGCGAGAACGAACACCATGACGTCGGCGATCACAGGCTGAATGACCCATGGCAGTGCTGCCGCGAGCGTGCCGATCACGCCCGCGCCCGCCACCGGGCCTGCGAACGAGCCGACCCCGCCCACCATGACGGCGACGAATCCCTGAATCAGGAAGCGCAGGCCGAGATCGGCGAACAGCGAGAACACCGGCACGATCAACGCACCTGCAAGGCCCGCGAGCGCGGCGCCGAATGCAAAGGTCGCGCCATAGATCGCATTGGTCGAAATGCCCGATGCGCGGGCGAGTGCGGGATTTTCCAGCGACGCCCGGATGCGCAACCCGAAGGCGGTGCGTGACAACAGAAGATAGCTGCCGACCATCACCAGCGCCGTGATGAGAATGATCACCAGCCGCCAGGTCGAAAAATGCATGGTGCCGATATTGACCGAACCTCCGAGCGGCTCCGGGACCGACAGATACAATCCGCCGATCAAGCCGCGGACGATCTCCCGGATGATGAGCCCGAGGGCGTAGGTGCCGAGCATCGCGACGATCGGTGCGGCGTAAAATCGCCGGACGATGGTCCGCTCCAGCACAAACCCAAGAGCTCCGACGACAAAGGGCGCCGCCAGCATTCCAAGCCAGACCGGCAGGCCGGCGCTGTAGACGAGATAGGTGACATAGGCGCCAAGCAGGACGAACTCGCCCTGCGCGAAGTTGAAGATGCCCATCATGCTGGCGATGATCCCGAGCCCTAGCACGACCAGAACGACGATCGCGCCGAAACTCAGGATCTCGAACAGTGCGACGAACAGATTATCCATGTGGCATCACCAGCACCCCTGTCACCAGCCCCCAACGGCGTTCGGCTGCTACATCTTCTTCCAGTCGCCCGACTGCTCGAAGGCGTGCGCGGCGCGATAGATGGTCATTTCATCGAAGTGCCGGCCGACCAGCATCAGGCCGATCGGAAGTCCGTCGACCATGCCGCAGGGTACCGACATCGCCGGATGGTGCGTGATATCAAACGGCGCGGTGTTGGTGATCATCTCGAACGCGCGCTGGCACACCTCCTCGCGGGAAGCGCCCGGTGCGGGCAACGGCGTCGCCTTCATCGGCGTGGTCGGCATCAACAGCAGGTCGTAGCTTTCCAGGACCTTGTCGTAGGCCGCGGTCACGCGCCGGGAGATGTTCACGGACTTGCCGTAGTAGCGGGGGCCGAAATTGTTGTTGATGTAGACGCCAAGCATCAGGAACAGCTTTGTCGTTTCAGACAGCGAGTCCGCCTGCCCGCGCCAGCCGCGATGGAAATCCATCAGCGACGTCGAGTAGAGGTCCGAACGGCTGAGGCCATAGCCGTCGCCGAACATCATGGTCTGGGCGATGCCTTCGGCGCCGATCGGCGTCCAGACCGCCGGTGCGATCATGTGCATCGGGATCGAAACCTCTTCGACGGTGGCACCGAGGCTCGCCAGCCGCTTGGCAGCTTCGCGGACGCTTTCGTTGACGGCGGCTTCGGCGCCGGCCTGCTCAAAACCTTCCTTGACGATGGCGATCTTCATGCCCTTGACGCCGCCGCCAAGCGCCTTTGTGTACTCCTCCACCTTGGGCGATTTGATACGCGGATCATAGCCGTCGTCGCCGGCGAGCACTTCGAGCAGCAAGGCGTTGTCGGCAACGTTCGCGGTCATCGGCCCGGTATGGTCGACGAAGATTTCGATCGGCATCACGCCGGTGTATGGCACCAGTCCCCAGGTCGGCTTCATGCCGTAGGTGCCGCTGAACGAGGATGGCATCCGGATCGATCCGCCCTGGTCGCCGCCGATCGCCATGTCGACCTCGCCGAGCGCGACAACGACCGCACTCCCCGAGGACGAACCGCCGGCGGAGAATCCCATCTTGTGCGGATTGTGGACCGGGCCGGTCGAGTTGGTGTGGCTGCCGCCGGATATGCAGAAGGATTCGCAATGCACCTTGCCGGCGATTTCGGCGCCGGCATCGAGCATGCGCGTGACGATGGTGGCGTCGAAATCCGGCACGTAGCCTTCGAGCGTCGCGGAGCCGTTCATCATCGGCACGCCGGCCAGCATGATGTTGTCCTTCAGCGCCACGACCTTGCCCTTCAGCTTGCCGCTCGCCGCACCCTTGACGGTCGCCTTGCGGTACCAGGCGTTGCGCGGATTTTCCTCAGGACCAGGCCGATAGCCCGGCGTGCGCGGGTATTTGACGATCGGGACTTCATCCGGCATCGCGCCGACCGCGTTGTAGGCATCGACGGAGCCCTGCATCAGTCCTCGAAAGGAAGCGACGTCCTCATCGGTCAATGCCAGACCGCACTGGTCGGCGACCGCGCGCAGTTGATCGGGGGTTGGAAGCGCTACTGTCACGGTGATTCCTCCTGTTTCTCCTGAACGCGCGAGACAAGCTTGCCGCTTGAGGGCGAGCCCGCTTGCTTGCTTCAATAGAAACGGAAATATTTTCCTTTTCAAGTATTATTTCGCAAAGCTTCCATTTCGCCGCAACGGTGCGTGCCCCGCCGTCAGAACTGTTTGATCAGGCGGAAGTCGAGTCCATTGGCGGCCGCAAGATAGATCGGCATGCGGGCGTTGCCGCGCCGGATGCCGATGGTGCCGCGCGCGCCCTGATAGTCCACATTGGCTGCAGCCGAGAGCAGCGGTTTCCTCGCCACTGATCCCGCGCGCGCGGCGACTGTCTCCAGAAAGCGCAACCCTTCGTAGTTTGACTGCGCGATCGAGCCGAGCGGCGGCGCGTGGCGGCCGAACGACGCTTCGTATTGATCGAGGAAGGCATCGTTCTCGCGCGAGGCCCTGTCGATGAAATAGCCGGAAGCACAGAACAGGTTTTCGGTATTGTCGGCGCCGATCCCGAGCAGCACGGTCTCATCCATCGCGCCGGCCAGACGGAGCATCTGCGAGCCGAGTCCCCGCTCTGCAAAGGCGCGATTGAAGACGACGCTGTCTGCGCCGATCAGCGTGATCAGAACCACGTCGGGCCTCGCGGCCCGGATGCGCTCGATCTGTCTGCCGTGATTGTGCTCGCCGATCGGAACGAACTCTTCGCCGACCACGCGCCCACCGGCATCGGCGATGTATTCCTTGATCGCCTTGTGGGAGAGCCACGGCCAGACATAGTCGCTGCCGATTAGATAGAAGTTCGACGCCTGCCTGGTGTTGGCGAGCCACTCGATGGCCGGGCGCCATTGCGCCCCCGGCGTCTCGCCAATCGCCATGACGCCGGGCGTTCGCTCGCCGCCCTCATAGACCGGTGTGTACAGGTAGGGGATGTGGCCGGCGACGATCTTGCGCAAAGCCACCCTCACCGCACTGATATGCGAGCCCATGACGAGGTCTGCCTCCTCGGCCGCGACGATGTCGGCAGCCGTCTGCATCACCTCGTCGATGTCGCCGCCGGTGTCATGGAATGCGACTTCAAGCTCGCGGCCGAGAATGCCGCCGCGACGATTGATCTCGGAAACGCCGAGCAGCGTGCTGTTGATGGAGGCCGGACCCCAGATTCCCGACGGACCCGACAGGCCGACAAAATTGGCTATGCGCAATTTCTTGCGGTCGCCGCGCGATCGGAACGGTCCGAGCGCCGGCCCGGAGGTGCCCTCCCCGATACCTGAGAATCCCTTGAGCAGCCATTCCAGCGGCATCGACGGCGCACCGGAAGCTCCAAATTGCGTCAGCGAGAGCAATTCGCTCTCCTTTCAACTCACGTCCGGCGCTGATCAGACTACCATCGGCAAGACGATCGGCAACGAAAATATCCTAGTGGAAAATATTGAATATTCAACGATTCCCATGCATATAGATCAAGCAAGAAGCGCTGAATATTCATCCAAAACCCCATTACGAAGTTCAAACCCTTGGCAAAATCGCCCAGCAAACCCATCACCGAGCATCTCGCCTATCTGCTTGCGCAGGCGAACCGGGAGATCAATCGTCAGCTCGACGCGCGGTTCCGGAAGGAAGGCGTGCCGGTGGAGCAATGGCGCATTCTGAAAGTTCTTTCCGACGGCAAGGGCCACTCGATGGGTGAGCTCGCCGAAGCGGTATTGCTCAATCATCCGACCCTGACCAAGATGGTCGACCGGATGGTGTCCGACGCCCTCGTCTACCGGGTCCAGGATGCCGACGATCGGCGCAAGGTGCTGATGTTCTCTTCCGATCGTGGCAAGGCGCTGACCCAGCGCCTGAACTCGCTTGCGCTCAGCCAGGAAGCGTTCATCGCCGAGAATTACGGCGACAAGGCCACGGCAGATTTGAAGCGGCTGCTGGAAGGCCTGATCGAGAAGGCGAACTGACCGCTACGCCGCCAGTGCTGCCATCTCCCGCATTCGCTGCGCCGTGAGGTCGTCGGCGGGGAAAAAGGTTTCCAGCGCCAGCTCCTGCAGCGTGATGTCGACCGGCGTGCCGAACACCATGGTTGTCGAGATGAAACTCAGCACGTCGCCATTGAGACGCAGCTTGAAGGGGATCGCGACGTTGTCGGCGGAGACCGGCCCCGAACGCGCCGGCATCCGATAGGCTTTCAATTCCTGATACAGCTTCAGCAGTTCGGGATCGGCCGTCGCCTCGCACTGCCGGTGCAGCCGCTCCAGAAGATGCGCGCTCCATTCGGCGAGATTGACCGTGCGCGGCGCCAGCCCCTCGGGATGAAAGGCCAGCCTCAGAATGTTGAGGGGCTGCCCGAGCAAATGCGGCGGCAGGCCTGTGAGCAGCGGCGCCACCATCCGGTTGGCCGTCACCAGATTCCAGTGCCGGTCATAGGCCAGCGCCGGATTGGGCTCATGCGCCTTCAGCACCAGATCAATCGCAGCCCGCGCCGACTTGAGCGCGGGATCATCGAGCGACCGCTGCGGAAACGCCGGCGCAAACCCCGCCGCGACCAGCAGCACGTTGCGTTCACGCAAGGGAACCTCCAATCGTTCGGCGAGCCTGAGCACCATTTCGCGTGACGGCGCCGCACGGCCGGTTTCCACGAAACTGAGGTGACGCGCCGATATCTCGGCATCTCCTGCGAGATCGAGCTGGCTCAGGTGACGTCGCTGCCGCCACTCGCGCAGGTGATCGCCGATATGCTGGGCTTTGGTTTGTTCGGCTCGCGCCGCGGAAGCATGTGCGTTCATGGTGGAAAACCTACCATGCGAATTTCACGTATTCCATTACGTCCGAGGTAATCGAAACGGCTCGCGGGCCGGGTCATCCTGGGGGCACAGGAGATGACCTATGCTGATGCTTTCAATATTCCACTTCGCCGCCGCCATGGCCCGCTGGTCGCTCAAGCTGGCCACCTGGCTGGTGGCGTGCTCGCTGAACATGCCGGAACCCGTGGTGCACGATACCGGCGTCTTCGTGTTCGTGCAGGTACAGACGATCGAGAACCGGATCGGCAAGGCGCTCTGTCCGATGCGGCTGCTGCGTCAGCTGCGGTCGCTCCTGCAGCGCTGATCGATCCCCACCCCCAAAGCAACGAAGGAGATAACCATGATTCAACCGTCAACATTCCTGAGCCGCGCCCTGCTCGCCGACGCCATCTTCAGCGGCGTCGCGGCAGTCACCCTGACGCTGGGCGCGGGCATGCTCGCCCCACTGCTCAACCTGCCCGAGGCACTGTTGCGCGAGACCGGCCTGTTCCTGATCGCCTATACCGCGCTGGTCGGCTGGCTCGGCACACGGACGTCCGTGATGAAGGCGCTGGTATGGTTCGTGATCGTAGGCAACGCCGCGTGGACGCTCGGCAGCATCGCGCTGCTGTTCTCAGGCGCGGTGAGCCCGAACCTGCTCGGCCAGATCTTCATCGTGGCGCAGGCGATTGCGACTGGCGTGTTTGCGGAGTTGCAATATGTCGGCCTGCGGAAGAGTGGGGAGACAGTGACGGCTTAACCCTCAGCCCGTCATTGCGAGCGAAGCGAAGCAATCCATTTCTTCACTTGGTGAAGCATGGATTGCTTCGTCGCGTTGCTCCTCGCAATGACGCGGAAACGCCGTCAACTTAGCACCACCGCCGCGATCATCCCCGCAAAGGTCAGCACAAGCCCGATGATGAGCATCGGCACCAGGCTGCTTCCTGCGTATGGATTGCCCGCATCCTTATTCTTCACTACATGCGCACGATAAGCCATCACACTGCTCCTGCCTGAATGCGCCGAAATCTTTCGCCGTTGCCGAGCATGACGCCCTGCCCGCCGGCAATACCGAGTTCGAGGCTCGCCGCAATCCGCCGCGCCCGTTCCACGAAATGAGCTTCGGCTTCGGGCGGACA
>PNLC01000225.1 GCA_013822885.1 Bradyrhizobium sp. | reverse complement strand
CCGGCGAGGGCGAAAAACCTATACTTTTGACGATGCAATGAAGAGATTTACTTGTCCTGTGCAGCAACCTCGCCGCGTCTTGGACGCTCCGGCCATTCTGGCCCCGAGATCGGGGTTAGCAGAGCCCATTAGGAACGCAAATCACAAATTTAGTCTTGCGAAACCCGGTCGACCGCTATAACTAGCCGTCATAACCGACATATTTGGCCCCATTTAACGGAGCGACAGTCTATGGCGCGCGTCACCGTGGAAGATTGCATTGATAAGGTCGACAACCGCTTCGACCTGGTGCTGCTGGCGGCACATCGCGCCCGTATGATTTCGTCCGGATCGCAACTCACGGTTGATCGGGATAACGACAAGAATCCGGTCGTCTCTCTGCGGGAAATCGCAGATTCGACGATTTCGCCGGAAGATTTGCGGGAGGAACTGGTTCATTCGCTGCAGAAATTCGTCGAAGTCGACGAGCCAGAGCCCGATACCGTGCCGCTAATCGGCTCCGCCGGCGCGAGCGTCGATGCCGACGACACCGAGGTCGCGGTCGAACGCATGACGGAGGAGGAACTTCTGAAGGGCCTTGAGGGTCTGGCGCCTCCGGAAGAGCAGCCCGAAGAGGACGAATAGTCTGGATTTGCCGTCCGGCGCGTCTTCAAACTCCCCGATTTGTGAAAGGCCCGGATATTTGTCCGGGCCTTTGCTTTTGTTCACATTTTTGCAGCTACGATGCGTGTCTGCTGGCCCGATCGAAACTGGCTGGTTCGATTTCGCCGGCATCCCGGCCACGGGTTTGGCGCCGAATGGCCGCGAGCCATGCGAAAGTGAACGTTTGGTGGCCAGAACGGGCGTGCAGCCCGGTCCCAAAACGCATTAGATTATGAGATGGCGGCACGACAGGTCCGCGGGAAAAGGGCAGTGAATTAATGGCGTATTGGCGCCGCAACCCACGGCAAATGCGGGCCGCGACCGACCAGATTGCGGTGGCGCCGACGTCGCCTGTGGCGGAAAAGCCCAAATCACCGCGCTCGCGCATGATGCGGCAATACGATCTGGTCGAGCGGGTGCGGTCGTATAACCCCGATACCGACGAAGACCTGCTCAACCGCGCCTATGTCTACGCCATGAAGGCGCACGGCACCCAAACACGCGCCTCCGGCGATCCCTATTTCTCGCATCCGCTCGAAGTCGCGGCAATCCTGACCAACCTCAAGCTCGACGACGCCACCATCGTCGCCGCCCTGCTCCACGACACCATCGAGGACACCGAGGCGACGCGCGCCGAAATCGACCATGTGTTCGGCCACGAGATCGGCGTGCTGGTGGAGGGGCTGACCAAGCTGAAACGGCTGGAGTTGGTCTCGCGCGAGGCCAAGCAGGCCGAAAATTTGCGCAAGCTGCTGCTCGCGATCGCCGACGACGTTCGCGTCCTCCTGATCAAGCTCGCCGACCGGCTGCACAACATGCGCACGCTGGAATTCGTGCCGCCCGCCTCGCGCCGCCGCATCGCCGAGGAAACGCTGGACATCTACGCGCCGCTCGCCGGCCGCATGGGTATGCAGGAGATGCGGGAGGAACTCGAGGATCTCTCGTTCCATACGCTCGATCCGGAAGCCTATGCGGTGGTGAAGCAGCGGCTCGATGCGCTCGCCGACCGCAACCGCAACCTGATCGGCGAGATCGAAAGCCAGCTCTCCAAGAACCTGCAGAAGAACGGCATCACCGCGCGCGTCTATGGCCGCCGCAAGCAGCCGTTTTCGATCTGGACCAAGATGGAACGCAAATCGGTCGGCTTCGAACAGCTCTCCGACATCTACGGCTTCCGCGTCGTGATGCAGGATGTCGAAGCCTGCTACCGCGCGCTCGGGGTGGTGCACACCACCTGGCCGGTGGTTCCCGGCCGTTTCAAGGACTACATCTCGACGCCGAAGCAGAACGACTACCGTTCGCTGCACACCACCGTGATCGGTCCCGGCAACCAGCGCGTCGAGTTGCAGATCCGCACCGAGGAGATGAACCAGATCGCGGAATTCGGTATCGCCGCGCACGCGTTCTACAAGGAAGGCATGGGCTCGCCGACCGAGCGGCTCAAGCATGAGTCCAACGCCTTTGCCTGGCTGCGCCACACCGTCGGCATCCTGTCCGAGAGCGCCAATCCGGAGGAGTTTCTCGAGCACACCAAGCTGGAGCTGTTCCACGACCAGGTGTTCTGCTTCACGCCGAAGGGCAAGCTGATCGCGCTGCCACGTCAGGCCAACGTGATCGACTTCGCCTATGCCGTTCATACCGATGTCGGCAACTCGGCGGTCGGCTGCAAGATCAACGGCAAGTTCGCGCCGTTGTCGTCCGAACTGCAGAACGGCGACGAGGTCGAGGTGCTGACCTCCGTCGCCCAGTCGGCGCCGCCCTCGGCCTGGGAATCGCTCGCCGTCACGGGCAAGGCCCGCGCCGCGATTCGGCGTGCGACCCGCACCGCGGTGCGGGATCAATACGCTGGCCTCGGCCGCCGCATCGTCGATCGCCTGTTTGCCCGCGCCAAGATCGAATATGCCGACGACAAGCTGAAGGGCGCGCTTCCGCGGCTAGCGCGCACCTCGATCGAGGACGTGATGGCCTCGGTCGGACGCGGCGAACTCAAGGCCTCCGACGTCGCCCGCGCCATGTATCCGGATTACAAGGAAGAGCGGATGGTGCGCTACGGGGCCAAAAGGAGCCTCGCGGTGAAACTGAAGCTGAAATCGGAGCCGCCGCATCCGGCGCGCAGCGCTTCCGTCATTCCGGTGCGCGGCATCAATTCGGATTTGCCGGTGAAGTTTGCGCCGAATGGCGGCGCGGTGCCGGGCGACCGCATCGTCGGTATCGTGACGCCGGGCGAGGGGATCACGATCTATCCGATCCAGTCGCCGGCGCTGAAGGATTTCGAGGAAGAGCCGGAGCGCTGGCTCGACGTCCGCTGGGATATCGACGAGACCATGCCGCAGCGTTTTCCGGCGCGGATCCTGGTCCACAACGTCAACGAACCCGGCAGTCTTGCCCAGGTCGCCACCGTGATCGCCGAGCATGATGGCAATATCGACAATATCAGCATGTCGCGCCGTTCGCCGGACTTCACCGAACTCACGATCGACCTCGAGGTCTATGACCTGAAGCATCTCAGCGCTATCATCGCCCAGTTGCGCGCCAAGGCCGTCGTCGCACGGGTCGAGCGCGTCAATGGTTGAGTCCACCTGCTAGAATTCCTGCGAGTCCAGAAATGCCCGTTTCTCCGCTGCGCCTCGGCGTCAACATCGATCACGTCGCAACCTTGCGCAACGCGCGGGGAGGCGCGCGGCCGGACCCGGTGCGCGCCGCGCTGGCGGCGATCGAGGCCGGTGCCGACGGCATCACCGCGCATCTGCGGGAGGACCGTCGCCATATCCGCGATGCCGACATGACCCGCCTCAAGGCCGAGATCTCGAAGCCGCTGAATTTCGAGATGGCGGCGACCGAAGACATGCTGCGGATATCGCTTGCCACCAGGCCCCACGCGGTGTGCCTGGTGCCCGAGCGCCGCGAGGAACTCACTACCGAGGGCGGGCTCGACGTGGTCGGCCAGCACAATGCACTGGCGCCTTTCATCGCCCGGCTCAACGACGCCGGCATCCGGGTGTCGCTGTTCATCTCCGCCGATCCCGCTCAGATCGAGATGGCGGCAAAGCTGCGCGCGCCGGTGATCGAGATCCACACCGGCGGCTGGTGCGATGCCGTGGTCGACGGCCATACGCAAAAGGCCGAGGCGGAATGGCAGCGAATTGTGACGGGTGCCGCATTGGCGCGCGCCGCGGGGCTGGAGGTTCACGCCGGCCACGGTCTCGACTACCAGACCGCCGAGACGATCTCCGCGCTGTCAGAGATCGCCGAGCTCAACATCGGCTATTTCATGGTGGGGGAGGCGCTATTCGTGGGCCTTGGCGAGACCGTGCGGCAGATGCGCGCTGCCATGGACCGCGGCCGGCAGCGGATCGTGGGCCGGCCATGATCATCGGGATCGGTTCCGACCTGATCGACATCACCCGGGTGGCCAGGGTGATCGAACGCCACGGCGACCGCTTCCTCGACCGCATCTTCACCGACGCCGAGCGGGCCAGGGCGGCGCGCCGCGCCAAGAGCGAAAAGATGGTGGTGGCAACCTATGCCAAGCGGTTCGCCGCCAAGGAGGCCTGTTCCAAGGCGCTGGGCACCGGCATCCGGCGCGGCGTCTGGTGGCGGGATATGGGGGTGGTGAACCTGCCGGGGGGCCGTCCGACCATGGAGCTGACCGGCGGCGCGCTGGCCCGCCTGGAGGCCCTGACGCCGGAGGGGCTCAAGGCGCGAATTGATCTGTCGATTACGGACGATTGGCCGTTGGCGCAGGCCTTCGTCATAATTTCGGCGGTCGCGCCCGGCAAATCATGAATCGTGCAGGCGTGCGCGCCGGGGAAGTGTGACGAAACTAAAAAATCGTTGTTTTTTCAATGGATTGGAAAGTTTTTACAAGGCGCTTGATTGCGCGCCCACAAACAACCGTCTAAAACGCCGCAGCGAACAGTTCGAACCGGGACCGATTCAGGTTTGCGCCCGAATTGGCTCTCAACTTCACTATTGAGACCATTTTCCTGACGCGAACGGATAGCGATTCGCGCGCGGAAAGCGTTCTGCCACCATGCGGGCGAAGCTCGCGGGAATTGGGAAAGCGATGAGTGTGACATCCGGCACTAAATCTGAAAGCGGCTTGGGCGAAACCATCCGCGTCGTCATCCACGCTCTCCTGATCGCGCTGGTGATCCGAACCTTCCTGTTCCAGCCCTTCAATATCCCGTCGGGATCGATGAAGGCGACGCTTCTGGTGGGCGACTATCTGTTCGTTTCGAAATATTCGTATGGCTACAGCCACTACTCAATTCCACTGTCGCCACCGCTGTTCACCGGCCGCATCTTCGGCTCCGAGCCGAACCGGGGCGATATCGTCGTGTTCCGGCTGCCCAAGGATGATTCCACCGATTACATCAAGCGCGTGATCGGCCTGCCGGGCGACCGCATCCAGATGAGAGAAGGCCTGCTCTACATCAACGACAAGCCGATCAAGCGCGAGCGCCTCTCCGACTTCATCGGCGAAGACCCCTGCGGCTCCGACGCCACCGCGCGCGTCAAGCGCTGGAAGGAGACGCTGCCGAACGGCGTGAGCTACGAATCGCTCGATTGCGTCGACAATGGCTTCTACGACAACACCAACGTCTACACCGTGCCGCCCGGCCACTTCTTCATGATGGGCGACAACCGGGACAACTCGACCGACAGCCGCGTGCTATCGGCGGTCGGTTATGTGCCATTCCAGAATATCGTCGGCCGGGCGCAGATGATCTTCTTCTCCATTGCCGAGGGCGAACACGCCTGGATGTTCTGGCGTTGGCCGACCTCGGTACGCTGGAATCGTATCTTCTCAATCGTGCGATGACCGACGATACATCGATCATTCCTGATCCAGCGACCTCGGGAGAGCCGGGCCGGCAGGAGGATGCCGGCCGCGAAGCCGCGCCGAAAAAGCGGCGCGGCAAGGCTGGTGCCAAGGCGGCGGCCGCGGCGATCGAAGGTCGTATCGGCTACAAATTTTCCGATCCCGCGCTGCTCACGACCGCGTTCACGCACGTCTCCGCGCTGAAGCCGGCGACGCGCCATCGCGCGGACAGCTATCAGCGCCTCGAGTTCCTCGGCGACCATGTGCTCGGGCTGATCATCTCCGACATGCTGTACCGCGCCTATCCGCGCGCCGACGAGGGCGAACTGTCGAAGCGGCTCGCTGATTTGGTGCGCAAGGAAAGCTGCGCCGACGTCGCCAAGTCGCTCGGGCTGCTCGATGACATCAAGCTCGGCGCGGTTGGCGCAGGCGCGGGCGCGCGGCTGCGCAAGTCGGTGCTCGGCGACATCTGCGAGGCGGTGATCGGCGCGATCTATCTCGACGGCGGCTATGCGGCTGCGTCGCAATTCGTCGAGCGCAACTGGCTGGAGCGGATGCGAAAGCCGCGCCGGCCGCTGCGCGATCCCAAGACGGTGCTGCAGGAATGGGCGCAGAGCAAGGGCCTGCCGACGCCGGTCTATCGCGAGGTCGAGCGCACCGGGCCGCATCACGACCCGCAATTCCGCGTCGCCGTCGATCTGCCGGGACTGGCGCCTGCCGAGGGCGTCGGCGGCTCCAAGCGCGCGGCCGAAAAGCTTGCGGCATCGGCGATGATCGAGCGCGAAGGCGTCGGCGGCAGCAGCAATGACAGTTGAACCGTCACCCACTGCTGGTTCCGGCGAAACCCGTTGCGGCTTCGTTGCGCTGATCGGCGCGCCCAATGTCGGCAAGTCCACGCTCGTCAACGCCCTCGTCGGCTCCAAGGTCACGATCGTATCGCGCAAGGTGCAGACGACACGGGCGTTGATCCGCGGCATCGTGATCGAGGACAACGCGCAGATCATCCTGGTCGACACGCCCGGCATCTTCTTGCCGAAACGAAGGCTCGACCGCGCCATGGTCTCGACCGCCTGGAGCGGCGCCCATGACGCCGACCTCGTCTGCGTGCTGCTCGACGCGAAAGCCGGCATCGACGAGGAAGCCGACGCGATCCTGAACAAGCTGGCGTCGGTTGCGCACCCCAAGATCCTGGTGCTGAACAAGATCGACCTGATAGCGCGCGAGAAATTGCTGGCGCTGGCGCAGGCAGCCAACGAGCGCATGGCATTCGAGCACACCTACATGATCTCGGCGCTGTCGGGCGATGGCGTCGACGATCTGCGCAAGACGCTCGCGAAGATGGTGCCGCCGGGCCCCTTCCACTATCCGGAAGACCAGATGTCGGACGCGCCGCTGCGGCATCTGGCGGCGGAAATCACCAGGGAAAAGATCTTTCGCCAACTGCACCAGGAGCTGCCGTACCAATCGACCGTCGAGACCGATAGTTGGACCGAGCGCAACGACAAGTCGGTT
>PNLC01000224.1 GCA_013822885.1 Bradyrhizobium sp. | reverse complement strand
GTTCAATGGCCGGCCGATCGAACTGCGAACCCGCAAGGCCGCCGCCGTGCTCGGCTACCTCGCGCTGTCGGAGATGAAGCAGGAAAGCCGGGAACGGCTGGTCGGCCTGCTGTGGAGCCGTTCGGACGAGGAAAAGGCGCGCGCCTCGTTGCGCCAGGTTGTTCGCGAACTGCGTTCGGTGCTGGAGGAAGCAGGATTTGGTGGCTTCATCGCCGAGCGGTTGCTGGTCGGAGTCGTAACCGGACAAATCGAAGTCGATATCGAGAGCGTGCTTCAACTGGCCGAAGCCGGACGGGTCCACCCGCTGCTCCTCGATGTGCAGCAACTGGACGAGCGGCTGTTCGAAGGACTCGACGATCTCGATCCGTCGTTCCGGGTCTGGGTGCTGGCCAAGCGTCAAACCATCCATGAACGACTGATGCGGAGCCTCGACGCGGGTTTGAGCGCTCCGCAGGTCGCCATCGACGTCAGAAAGAAGTTTGCGACGGCGGTCGTCAATCTCGATCCGACTCATGAACACGCCTGCCGCTATTTGATGCGGACCCATGCGGAGGACGGGGACACTGCCGGCGCGCTGCGCATCTACAAGTCGCTATGGGATCTGCTGGATCGCGACTACGGGATGGAGCCGTCGCCGCAGACCGAAGAACTCGTCGCCAACATCAAGCTCGGCGTTTTCGATCAGGCCTCTGATGTCCCCGGTTTCTACGCGGCGAACGATGAATTTTCCGTTCGGACAGTCAAGGGCGCGGTTCTCCAGCCCTTCGTTCCGACGACGCCCGCGCCCAATGCGCTTGCCAAGACGCGCCTGGTGCTGCGGCCCTTTGCGATGCACGGCGTCGATGAAGATCACAGCCATCTCGTGCAGGGCTTCTCCCAACATCTCGCCGCCTGTCTCGTGCGTTTCCGCGAATGGAGTGTCGTCGATCGCCCCCCGGCCTCAGTCGTGCTGCCGACGCCCGACGCGGCGCAGTACTGCATCGAGACCACCGCCTATCAGGCCGGCGCCGAAATCAACATCGTGATGGTGCTGCGGGACGACACGACGGGGATTTACGTCTGGAGCGAAAGCTTCCGTCTCGGCCTTGCCAACTGGTTCGAGACACAGCAGCGAATCATCCGCCGCATCGCGACCTCGCTGAATGTGCAATTGTCGACCGAACGGCTGATGCGGCTGGCAGGCGAACCTGACGTTTCGCTCGATCTCCACGACCGCTGGCTGCGCGGCCAGAATCTCATCGCCAAGTTCGACCAGGAGAGCTGGCAGCGGGCGGTCGTGATCTTCCGCGACTCGATCCGGGAAAGTCCTGCTTACTCGCCGTTCTACAGCAGCCTCGTGCAGATGAACAACATCGAGCACCTCGTGCATCCCGGGATCCTTCGCAATCTCGACAAGGCAAGGGCGACGCTTGAGCTGGCGAAAATTGCCGTTGAACTCGATCCGGTCGACTCCCGGGCGCATCTCTGTTGCGGTTGGTCCTATACGTTCGCGTTGCGCGATGCCGAGGCGGCGGGGCACATGGACCTTGCTTGCGAGCTGAACGACAATGATCCGTGGACGCTGCTGTCCAGCGCTCATTATTGCGCTTTCTGCGGCTCGATCGAACAAGCCCAGCTACGCTCCAGCCAATCGCTAGCCCTTTCGCTGGCGCCATCCCGCCTCGAATGGGGCTATCACTGCATCAATCGCTACATGTGCGGCGACTATGCTGGCGCCATAGAGGCGTACGACCGCTCCCACAATGTCATTCAGACGCTGCCCGCGTGGCGTGCGGCCGCGCTGTTCGAACTCGGGCAGACTGAGTTGGCGCGCGAAGAAGCGCAGCGATTTTTGAACGGCATTCGCTCGTTCTGGATTGGGTCAGACGCGCCGACCGAATTGGCCATCACGCGCTGGTTCCTGCAAGCGCACCCCATCAACATCAGGGCGCGGTGGGAAACCCTGCGCCGCAGCTTGCGCGGCGCCGGGTTCCCGGTTGAGGGCATTGCTCCAGTGAGCTGGTGACAAGGCCGCTGGATATCAGGCGCAGGCGCTTATGGTGTAGTCGCCGATACGTTCGGCATGCACCTTGAACTTCTCGCTCTCCGGGATCACGGGATCCATGCCGTTGAACAGGCGCTTGTAGAACGGCGGAAGCGGATAGGTCGCTCCGGGCTGGTTGAGCAGGGCTTCTGAATCCTCGATCATTACCTTCGGCGGCAATTTTACCGTGATCGTGTCCTGCTCCTGCTTCACGAATTTGATGTGCTTGAATCGATCCGGCACGGTGGCGAATACCTGTGCCTTGGCGAGTTGCTCCTTGAACTCTTCCATCGTCTCCGGCAGCGGATAGGCGTTTTCGTCGTCGAGGTAGTTCGTGCCGGTCGCCCAGGTCTTCACCAGCTTGCCCCAACGCTCGTGGTTGGTCACCTGTAGCCTTTCGATGCGCTGCATGGTCTTACTCCTCCGGGGTTAGGTGAGACGGAACAATTCCGTTTCACAAAAATGCTGGCACGGCCTGCTGCAGCTGGGCAATTTCGGTGGTGAATTTCACCAATTGCGCCATGCTTGAGAGGTCGGGAATTTCCTGAAAAACATTCGCTGGATAGTATTCGCGTGACAAATCGGCCAGTTGAGCTGCGAGTGCGTCGCCGCCGGATGACCGCGGATCGCCTGCGAGCGCGCCAAAAATAACTTCCGAAACGATGACCGAGCCGAGTGGTCCAAGGTGCTTGCCTTCTGCCTGTGGCTGCTGCATCGCCTCGAACAGAACGAAGAAGGGCAGCGGCGGGTCGTTCGAAAGGGTTTCGACATCTTCGTTCGTCAGTGCGCCATAGGCCGGTGCGGCAGCTAGCCATGTTCGAAGCTGTTCGACACGATAGGTGCGATCGGCCAGCAACCGCGAACCAGCGATGAACTGCGGTTTCCGGGTAGCGATCTCGGTAATCAGCGCGTCCACCGACCACATGCCGGCGATCCCGGCGCCGAGCAGGTCACGGTAGAGCAGGCCAACTCTCTCGGTCTCGTCGAACGCCGGAAAGATCTGGTCGTTGCCTAACGCGTCGCTGAGATATGGTCCGATGCGCCTGCTGAAGTTCGGCCTGTTTTCATTGATCTCGAAGAAGCGCGACCACTGCACCATCCACGTCTCGTCGAGCGGCATGTTGACCGGATCGTTTGCGGAAGTCTTTTCGAGCGTGCTGTACAGGTCCTGAATAGACAGATCATTGATGCAGTATTCGTGTCGCACCATGGCGTGACCGAAGCGAAACGCGCCGTGCGAGAACTCGAACGGAATCTCCCAATCACCGGTCGCAAGGCCCTGCCTGGCTTCCTCGGGGCGATCGATGAAGTTGGGAGCGGGTCCGCTATATGCCGCATATATCGCCGGATGAATGACCCGCCGCATCAGGTCGTTGCGGAGAATGTTGTGATAGATCAGCGTAACGGCCTGGCGGGCGCACAGGAAGCGCTTGTAGGCGGCGCCGAACCGGTCGTTCGGTGTGGTAGCGCGTTCCTGCCGGCGGATGAGATCGATCAGCGCGTTGTGCAACAGCGCGAACAGCGCAGTCAGTTGCGACATCACGGCGTGATCGTCGTTCCGCGGGTCGGCGACCAGGGCTTCGGTGAGAGCAACCCGGACGCCTGCGATGCTGCGGTCGATCCCTGTCACGTTCTCGGCGCGAGCCCGTGCGATATCGCGAAACGGGCAGCCGGTGGCGGGTTCGTTCTCTTTCCAGCGCATTCGCCCGAGCCGCAGCTTGGTGCGCCGGTCGTCACTCGGCGCGTCGAGCGCGTAGATGTGCGGCGACCCGACCGGGCCGCTGCCGTACAGGGTTTCCAGCCGAAGCGGCGTGCGGCGTGCGTTGGCGGTTCCGCCGCCGAGGCCTCCCGCAACCGAAAGCGGGATCGCCGAATGGACCAGATCGTGCGCTACGAACTGCAGCAGATAGGTGTACCCCGAAGGAATTGAAGGGTTTTCCCAGTGCTCCGCCGATCGATCCGCGTGTGGCCGCCACTTTATTTCCGCATCCATTCGCCGCGATAGGCGATGCATGAGTCTCCGCAGTTGCGGCAACACCGCGGGCGAACTCAATGGGTCGATACCGAACGCACGGAACCGCTGCGACGGATCAGGGGTCCCGAGGAAGTGGCGAAAGCCGGGTGCTGTTCCTGCTTGAGCGCACGCGTGCACAACACCCTCGGAAGTTCGGGAAGATGATGCTTCAGCAGCGTTCTGCACAGCCATTGACAGTCTCTCGCCCGTTGGCCCCTGGCGGCGACAGTGCAAAAAAAGGCGTGAAATTATCGTGAGCTAATTCATTAAACCCTGTGGACATCTGTGGACATCTTTTCCACGCCACGTTTGCCACAAACGCAGCGCATCGCCCCTCGTCATGGCCCCGCTGCGCTGGGACGTGGTCTGACGGACTGCTCACCGTGCCGCTGTGACAGCGTTGCCATGCCCTTGCATTCCCGATAGCGATGGCAGCCGGGACTTTTCCAATTGAGGCATGCTTCCTTCATGGCTGATTTCCACGGCGTCTTTCCCTATCTGGTGTCACCGGTCGATGGTTCAGGCGTGATCCGAACTGAAGTGCTGGGCCGGCTGTGCGATGACCTCATCAAGGCCGGCGTGCATGGGCTGACACCGCTCGGTTCGACCGGCGAGTTCGCCTATCTCAACCAGGCGCAGCGCGCGACTGTCGTGCAAACGACGATCGAAGCCGCAAATGGCCGCGTGCCGGTAATTGCCGGCGTTGCTTCGACGTCGACGGCGGACGCGGTGGCGCAGGCGAAGGCGCATCAAAAACTTGGTGCAGACGGCATCCTTGCGATCATGGAAGCGTATTTCCCGATCGCCGATGCGCAGGTCGAGTCCTATTTTCGTGCCATCGCCGATGCCGTCGACATTCCCGTCGTGATCTACACCAATCCACAATTCCAGCGGTCTGATCTCACGCTCGATGTCATCGCGCGGCTCGCGAGCCATCCGCGCATCGGCTACATCAAGGACGCCTCCACCAATACCGGCCGGCTGCTGTCGATCATGAATCGCTGCGGCGACGAAATCCGCGTGTTCTCTGCGTCCGCCCATATTCCGGCGGCGGTGATGCTGATCGGCGGCCTGGGGTGGATGGCAGGACCTGCCTGCATCATTCCGCGGCAGAGCGTCGAGCTCTACAATCTCTGCAGGGCGTGCCGCTGGGATGAGGCGATGAAGTTGCAGCGCGGGCTCTGGCGCATCAACGAGGCTTTTGCGCGCTTCAACCTGGCTGCCTGCATCAAGGCCGGGCTCGACATCCAGGGCTATGCGGTCGGCGATCCGATCCCGCCGCAGGCAGCCCTGACGGCTGAGCAGCGCAAGGTGGTCGAGGCCGCGCTGCGCGAGGTCGGATAAGCCTTCGCCGGGCTGCTCGGCTTGCGGGAAAGTTCGCGGTACCTAGATCATGGCCGGTGGCGCCCTTGGGTGTGCCGACAAGTCGCTGAAATAACCGGAAACCCTGGACCGGCCGGTGCGTTTGGCTGGTTCCCGCATCAACCTTCCGCAGGCTAGCGGCATTGCCTGGTGAGTGATCGATGAACCGTCGCGTCGCGCTTTTCGTAGCCATTGTCGCCGCCGTGCTGGTGGCATTGACCCTTTCCAATATTCGCTACAGCCCCTGGACCAACACGGTCGCGCGGACGGTGGACCAGCGAGGTCCGCTGTCTGATGCGGAGCGTGCCAACATCGAACTGTTCGAGCGCGTGTCGCCGTCGGTCGTGCAGGTTGCGGCGCGCTCCGCCGGCGCCAATCCGCTGGACGAGGACGAGGAGCAGGGCGCGGGAGGATCGTCAGGCACCGGCTTCGTCTGGGACAACAACGGCCATGTCGTCACCAACAATCACGTCGTACAGAACGGCAACGAAGTCGCGGTGCGCTTTGCCTCGGGCGAGGTGGCGCAGGCCGAGGTGATCGGCGTGGCGCCGAACTATGATCTGGCCGTGTTGCGGATCAAGAATGCCCGTCAATTGCCGCCGCCGGTGGCGCTGGGCAGTTCGAGCGACCTTAAGGTCGGTCAATTGGCGTTTGCGATCGGTAATCCATTCGGGCTCGATCAATCCTTGACCAGCGGCATCATCAGCGCGCTCAAGCGCCGGCTGCCGACCAGCAGCGGCCGCGAGATCGCCAACGTGATCCAGACCGATACGGCGATCAATCCTGGTAATTCGGGCGGGCCGCTTTTGGATTCTGCGGGACGGCTGATCGGCGTCAACACCGCCATCATCTCGCCATCGGGCTCTAGCGCCGGCATCGGCTTTGCGGTCCCTGCCGATATCGTCAATCGCGTCGTCCCTGAACTGATCAGGAACGGCCGCGTGCCGACGCCCGGCATCGGCATTGTCGCCGCCAGCGAGGCCGTTGCGACGCGGCTGGGCATCGAAGGGGTGATCGTCGTTCGCACCGCGCCCGGAGGTCCCGCCGAGCGTGCCGGCATCCGGGGCGTCAATATCAATTCCGGCGCGATCGGCGACGTGATCGTCCAGGCCGATGGCAAGCCGGTCCACCGCCTGTCGGACCTGACCGACCAGCTCGAGCAGGTCGGCGCCGGCAAGAGCGTTCGTGTCGGCGTCAAGCGCGGTTCGGAGACGCGCGACGTCAATGTCGATATCGTGGATATCGCCCGCGGTCAGTAATCCCCGTCTGACGGCAGAATCTTACCCGCTCGCGGTGCTCCTCGATCGCGACTCGTTTGGCTTGCGAGTTGCATGGGATCGGGCCGCCTCGTCATTCCGGGGCGATGCACCAGCATCGAACCCGGAATCTCGAGATTCCGGGTTCGACGCTTTGCGTCGCCCCGGAATGACGGCATGAGTTGTCTCGCAGCGAAAAACCGCTAAAACCCAGCCCAATCCGACAAGAAGCTCGAAGGACAAACTGATGAACATTCTTCCCGGCAATATGCGTTTTGGTGCGGGCCAGCCGGTCAGGCGTTTGGAAGACCACAGACTGCTCACCGGGAAGGGGCAGTTCATCGACGACAAGCCCGAGGA